>JAEUKM010000226.1 GCA_016793085.1 Rhodospirillaceae bacterium | reverse complement strand
AAAGCGATCATCTTAAGCGCCGGAAAGGGCTCACGCCTCGGCGCGCTGACAGCCAACAGCCCCAAATGTCTGCTCAAACTGGGCCCGCGCAGCCTGTTGGGTTGGCAGGTTCATATGCTGAAAGCGGGGGGCGTCAGTTCGGTGTGCGTGGTCACGGGCTTCGAGACCGCCCAGGTGGAAGCCGAGGTCAAGGCGCTGTCGCAGCCCGATCTGGTCATGCGCACGCTTCTGAACCCGTTCTATCACATCGCCGACAACCTCTCGACCTGCTGGATGGCGCGCGGCGAAATGCAGGACGACTTTATTCTTCTGAACGGCGATACATTGATTGATGCGGAGATCGTGCGCCGCCTGATCGCAGCCCCGCCCGCGCCGATCACCCTGACCGTCGATCACAAGGCCAGCTACGACGACGACGACATGAAGGTGCAGGAAGTGGACGGGCGCGTGCTGAACGTGTCCAAGAAGCTGGATCCGTCCATCGTCTCGGCGGAGTCCATCGGCATGATCCGTTTCCGCGCCGACGGGGCGGCGGCCTTCGTGGCCGAGTTGGAAGCAGCCATCCGCACGGATACAGGGTTACAGGCGTTCTATCTCGCCTCCATCGCCAAGCTGGCGCAGCGCCTGCACGTCACCACTGCCGGGATCGACGGCCTGAAGTGGTGCGAAGTGGATTTCCCGAAAGACTATGAGGCAGCGCTGAAGCTGACGGCCGCGTGGGCGGCGCGCTGAGTTAAGCCAGCTGCGGGCGGGCCGAGAGAATGGATTCCGCCAGCGCCTTGTCGCCAAGGCTGTCGACATCGATGGCCGCTTCGGGCCACGGCATGATGACGGGGGCCGCCGTAATGCCCAGCCGCGTTCCGGCGTGCATCAAAGCTTCGTGCAGGTTCCAGCGGCGCAACAGCACGCCCAGAAGCGTGGCCAGCCCGAAGGCGCGCACCACGCGCCAAGGCTTCTTGCGGTTCTTCTCGACGAACTGCCAGAAGTGCACCACGTTGGCGACGGCGGGCGTCATGGCGGCGAACAGGTTGCAGCTTTTCCATTCCCCGCCGCGGAACTTATAGGCCGTGCGGCTGGCGGCGTAGGTTCTGCGCACCAGCGCGTTGTCGACCATGCCGACGGCGAGATCGGTGCGGCTGCCGGCGGCCTGAGCGCAGAAATAATCGACCATCTCCGTGGTCAGCAATGGGTGATCGGCGGTGGTGATCAGCACCGGGTTGGTGTCGATGCGGCTTTCCAGAAATTGCAGGATGCTGTTGGCGGGCGAGGTGCCCGTGGGGAAGAACGTGACGCCGGGCCAATTGCCCAGGTGCGGCGGGCCGCAGACCACGATGTTGTTCACATGTTTCGAGGCGGCCACCGTCGCGATGACGCGGTCGATCATCGGCATGCCGTACACCGGCAGCAAGGCTTTCAACTGCCCGTTGTTCAGGCCGTCGCCTTTGGGCGAGCGAGAGCCTGCCAGTATGAGGGCGGTAAATCCTGCCATTGATCCGAATCTCGCTGGCCCCGCGGGACCTTACGGCCTGCCGTCACGGAATAGTCACGGCTTCAGCCGGATCAATCTGAGGGGCTCTGTATGAATGTTATATGAACGAGCATGTGCCGCAACCCCAGCTCATGGCCGATTTAGGGTGGTTCAGACCCCATAAACAGGGGGGTTCCCGGCCAAAACGGCGCTGATGTTCTCGATGGCCCGCAGGCCCATGGCGGCGCGCGTTTCGGTGGTGGCGCTGCCCAGGTGGGGCAAGAGCACGGCGTTTTCGAGGTTCAGATAACCCGGGTGGAGGTTGGGCTCGTTGGCATAGACATCCAACCCCGCTGCGGCGATATGCCCCGACGTCAACGCCGCGATCAAGTCCTCGTCGATAACGCTGCCGCCGCGCGCGGTGTTGATCACGATGGCGCCTTTGGGCAGCAGGGCGAGGCGGCGTGCGTTCACCAGGCCTTTGGTCTCGGGCGTCAGCGGACAATGCAGCGACAGCACCTGCACCTGGGGCAGCATGTCATCGAGGTTGGCGAAGTAGCGCGCCTGAAGCGTCTCGGCCTCGGGCACGGGGCGGCGGCTGTGATAGGCGATATTCATGCCGAACGCTTTGGCGCGACGGGCGGTGGCCGCGCCGATGCGCCCCAGTCCGACGATGCCCAGCGTTTTGCCGGACAAGTGCGTGCCCATCAGTTGTGTCGGACGCCAGCCCGTCCATTTACCGGCGCGCACCAGCCGCTCGCCTTCGCCGGCGCGGCGCATGGCCGCAAGCATCAGCAAAAGCGCGATATCGGCGGTGGCATCGGTCAGTACGCCGGGCGTGTTGCCCACATAAATGCCGCGCGCTTTCGCCGCTTTGATGTCGATGTGATCGGTGCCCACCGAAAACGTGGAGATGACCTTAACGCTGGCGGGCAGTTTCGCGATGACCGCCGCCGGGACCGGGTCGCCGGCGCTGACCAAGAGGGCATCGGCCCCCTCGGCCAGGGCCAGCATGCGCGCCGCATCGTAATCGGTCGCATCGTCGCCCCAACGCACGCGAAACAGCGCATCCAGCCGCGTTTCACATGCGGCAGGCAGGCGGCGCGTCACGGCAACCAGGGGCAGGGGCATCGGGCTCTCCACTTCGATCTCGCGCACTCTTTTACCCAACCGGGTATAGTGCGTGCCATGCCTATGATTTTCCTGTTCACGGATTTCGGACACACTGGCCCCTACGTGGGCCAAGTGCATGCGGTGCTCAAACGCGAATTACCCGCCGTGCCGGTGATCGACCTGATGCACGATGCGCCCGCTTTCGATGCGCAAAGTGCCGCTTACCTTCTGCCCGCCGTGGCGGCCCAGGCCCGGCCCGGCGATGTGGTGATGGCGGTGGTAGACCCCGGCGTCGGCGGGGCGCGCGCCTGCGCGGCGCTGAACGCCGACGGCGTGTGGTACGTGGGCCCCGATAACGGGCTGCTCAGCCAGGTCCAGCGCCGCGCCACGCGCAGCGATGCGTTCGTTCTTCCCGTCTCGGCGCAGGCGAGCGCGACGTTTCATGGCCGCGATGTATTCGCACCCGCCGCCGTGCACCTGCTGACACAAGGGCGCTGCGAGGCAAGCGCTCCCATGCCGGCAATGCAGTTGGACCGTCCGGACTGGCCCGACGACCTGGCCCGCATAGTTTATATCGATGGTTACGGCAACGCCTTCACGGGCCTGCGCGTTACGTCCCTGGCGCAGGGAACTTCGTTGCGCGTGGCGGAGACAGCTTTGCCGGAATATCGGACATTTGGCGATGCGCCGGCCGGGCGTGCCTTTTGGTATGCCAACTCATCCGGCATGGCCGAGATTGCCCTAAATGGGGCCAATGCCGCGAAAACCCTGGGCTTGGCGGTTGGAACGCCTGTTAACCTTCACCGGAATGTGCCCTAAGCCTGTGGATAAAAACCCCAGTTTTTTGAATTGTTTGTGCAATTTCCGTCACATAGTATCTAACCATGGGGATGGATTTGACTCTCGTTACGACTGCTTGTTGCTGCCCGGAATACCCCTTGATACGGATGTAGGATGAGCGTTGCCGTCAAATTTTGGGGTGTGCGTGGAAGCATTGCGTGTCCGTCACCGCAACATGTGGTGTACGGCGGCAATACCAGCTGCCTGGAAATCTATGCGGGCGACCACCGCATCATCCTGGACGCAGGCACCGGTATCCGGAACCTGGGCTTCGAGTTCATCAAGGACGGCGTGAAAAAAGGCATGCTGATGCTGACCCATTCGCATTGGGATCACATCAACGGCTTTCCGTTCTTCGGGCCCGCCTTCATGGCCAACAGTGAATTCACCATTTGCGCCGGCCACCTGTCCGATGTCGGCGGTATCGAAAACGTGCTGGCCAACCAGATGGCCAACCCGACATTCCCGGTTCCGCTGGCAGCCCTTCAGGCGCAGTTGAACTACGAGGATTTCAAAGCCGGCGCGACCTGGACGATGGACGGCGGCGTTGTGGTGAAAACCGCGCCGCTCAATCATCCCAACGGCGCCACCGGCTACCGCATCGAACATGGCGGCAAGTCCATCTGCTACGTCACCGACACCGAGCACATCATCGGCAAGCCCGATGAAACCGTGATGGCGTTGATCGAAGGCGCGGACATCGTGGTGTACGACAGCACCTACACCGATGCGGAATTCAAAGCCAAGATCGGCTGGGGCCATTCGACATGGCAGGAAGGCGTGCGCCTGTGCAAGCAGACGGGCGTGAAGCAACTGGCCATCTTCCACCACGACCCGGACCACAACGACGACTTCATGCGCCAGGTGGAAATCGACGCCCGCGCGGCCTGGGACGGCACCATCGTCGCCCGCGAACAGATGATCCTGACGCCGGGGCGCTGAGTTGCCCGGCCTGAAGCTTCGCGCACTCGCGCTGGCTGTCATCGCCTCAAGTTTTTCATTCGCGGCATCTGCCGATCTCGCGCAAGACATGGCCGAGGCTTTGGCTGCGCAACGTCTGACCGGCGTTGTGTGGTCCACGCTCGATAATGGCATTGTCGTCACCGGATCGGCGGGCATCAGCGATGCGCGCAGCGGTGCGGCCATGCAGCCCGGGGCCCGCGTGCAAATCGGTTCGGTCACCAAACCCTTGCTGGCGGCGGGTGTGTTGCGCCTGGTGACGCAAGGCCGCCTTGCGCTGGAGGCGCCGCTCGCGTCCGTGCTGCCCGATGTAGTTATCGGCAATCCGTGGGCGGATACCGATGCCGTGCGCGTGCGTCATTTACTTGAGCATACCTCGGGGCTGGAGGATGCGCGCCTGTGGCAGGTGTTCAGCCTGAAACCTGAGCCCGACACGCCGTTGCGCGGCGGAATCCCTTCGCGCTTGAACGTGCGGACACGGCCCGGCGCGGTCTTTTCCTACTCCAATACCGGCTATCACCTGCTGGGCATGGTGATCGAAGCCGTGACCGGCACGCGCTACGAACGCTATCTCGACACCGATTTGCTGTCGCCCCTGGGCATGACCGACAGCACCTTCGGCTATGTGGATCAGGCGGGCGATGCGCGCCTGGCCATGGGGCATTTCGAGAATAACGTGGCGCACGCCGCCGTCGCCACTTACGTGCGGCCCTCGACGCAGTTCACCACCACCGCGCGGGACATGGCGCTGTTCGCGCAATTCCTGATGGGCGACGGAACGGTGAACGGCGAGGCATTCATCGACGCAGCGCTTCTGCGCGGCATGGGCGTGCCCACGGGCACCGAAGCGGCAACGGCGGGCCTGCACGTGGGGAACGGGCTAGGGCTTGTGACGCGCGACCGGTATGGAGTTGTCGGCAAGTGCCACAGTGGCAACACCGTAGGCTACCGCGCCTTGCTGTGCGTCTACCCGGAGGCACAGCGCGCGTTTTTCATGAGTCATAACGCCGACAGCGAAACCGCCGACTACGGCGTGTTCGAGAAGATGCTGGTGGCGGCGCTGAACCTGGCTGCGCCGACACCGCAAACGGCAACGGATGCGCCGTTCGATGCCGCGCCGTGGAGCGGCTTATATGTGCCCTGGCCGGGGCGTTTCGCCGTCACGGCGCTGCTGGATCGCGCGTTCGGTTTTGCCAGCTTGCGCGCCACCGACACCGGTGTGCGCTTGAGTCCGTTTCAGGGCGCCGCCGCCGATCTGCAATCGCTGGGGGCGGGGCTGTTCCGCGCCCCTGGCCGCGTGAACGCTTCGCATGTGCTGTACATAAGCCCTGAGGGGCCGCGCTTGAGCACCGGCACGCAGACCTTGGTTCAGACATCGCTGATGAATCTGCTGCCCCTGTGGCTGAGCCTCGGGCTCGGTACTGCGGGTGTTCTTTTCATTTTGCTCTCGGGCTTGTGGCGGCTGCGTACACCGCGCGCGGCACTTCAACACGCCATGTTCGTGCCGTTCGTTGGTGTGGCGGTACTGTTGCTGCCCGCACCGTTGTTCCTCACCCAATCGTTCCTGGCCCTGGGCGACTTAACCCTGGCCAGCGGGGTTTTGGCCGGGGTGACGCTGGCCCTGCCCATCACTCTGGCCTGGGGGCTGTGGCGGTTGGCGCAGCGCTCCGGCCAGCAGGGCACCCTGGTTCAGGCGTTGGCGGCCGGAGCAACAGCGCAACTGGTGCTGCTGCTGGCCCTGTGGGGCCTGTGGCCGGTCATGCTCTGGGCGTAAGTTTCTTATCATTTCAGTATTTTAGGACTTATCCACAGCATGCGTGGCCATTCTGTGCGCCTGCTGTTGCCGCCTGGGCGCGGACCGGGTATCGAGGCGTCACAAAACGGCAACAAAAGTGTCATCTGGGGCAGGAGCCGCGCGCACCGTGTTCAAATGGTTTCAAAAACTTCTGCCGAAAGAAGACGCCTTTTTCGACCTGGCCGACCGCCACGCCGAACTGTTGAAGCTGGGGGCCAGGGCCCTGCGCGAGATGCTGGCCGGCGGGCCCAACGTGGCGGCCTGCGCCGCGCGCATCGTCAAGCATGAAACCGACGCCGATGTGATCACCCGTGAGATTTTAATGGACGTGAAGCGCGCGTTCATCACGCCCTTCGAGCGCGGCGACATCCAGACGCGGATCAACTCCATGGACGACGCCATCGACCAGATGCGCAAGACCACCAAGCTGGTCACCTTGTACGAAGTCAACGAATTCGAGCCGCACATGCGCGACATGGCCGACGCCGTGATCCGCTCGGCCGACATGATCGGCGAAATGGTCCACGCCATGCGCAAGATGAGCGAGAACGCCCAGCGCATCGGCGCGCTGACGGAAGCCGTGGTCAACAGCGAAGACCTGGTGGACGACCTGCACGAAAAGGGCCTGAAGCAGCTTTACCTGCGCCACAAGAACGGTTCGGCCATGGGCTTCATCGTCGGCACCGAGATTTACGATTCGCTCGAAAAAATCATGGACCGCTTCGAGGACGTCGCCAACGACGTCAGCGGCATTCTGATCGCCCACCTCTGATCGGTTTCAGGCTCCCCTCCGTATGGACCCCATTGCGTTTCCGCTGCTGGTTGCCCTGATCGGCGTCGCCCTTCTGTTCGATGCCCTGAACGGCATGCACGATGCGGCCAATTCCATCGCCACGGTGGTGGCAACACGTGTGATGAGGCCGCTGACGGCGGTCGTCTGGGCGGCGTTCTTCAACTTCATCGCGTTCCTGTTCTTCGGCGTCGGCGTGGCCAAGACCGTCGGCTCGGGCATCATCAGCCCCGATGTCATCGACCCGGCGGTGATCTTCGGCGCGCTGACGGGGGCCATCATCTGGAACATCCTCACCTGGCTGTGGGGCATGCCGTCTTCCAGCTCTCACGCGCTGATCGGCGGGCTGGTGGGGGCGGGCACGGCCAAGGCAGGCGTCAGCGGCATCGTCTGGTCGGGTTTTCTGAAAACGGTCGCCGGCATTGTCCTGTCGCCAACCGTGGGTTTGCTGATCGCGTTGACGTTGATGCTGTTCATCGCCTGGACGTTCCGGCGCGTGGCGGCGGGCACCGCCGATAAACTGTTCAGGCCTTTGCAGTTGGTGTCCTCGGCGCTTTATTCGCTGGGTCACGGCGCCAACGACGCGCAGAAGACCATGGGCATCATCGCCGTGCTGCTTTACTCGCAAGGCATGCTTGTCAACGAAGCGGGCGACACGGCGTTCCATATTCCGTTCTGGGTGGTGATCACCTGTCAGGCGGCCATGGGCATCGGCACGCTCTTGGGCGGCTGGCGCATCGTGAAAACCATGGGCTCGAAGATCACCAAGCTGTCGCAGCAGCAGGGTTTCTGCGCGGCCACATCGGGCGCTGTGGCGCTGTTCATGGCGACAGGTATGGGCGTGCCGGTCTCGACCACGCAAACCATCGCGGGTTCGATTGTAGGTGTGGGGGCCGCGCGCTCGGCGGGCGCGGTGCGCTGGAGTGTCGCGCGCGACATTCTCATCACCTGGGTGGTAACGATCCCCGCGTCCGGCTCCATCGGCGCGCTCACATACCTGCTGACGCGGGCGTTCTAGGGCCCTGGGCTGATCGGGTAAGGCTTCGTGATCACTTCCAGTAGGTGCTTGTCTGGATCGAAGAAGTAAAACCCGCGACCGCCGCCATAAGTATTGATTTCATTCGCCTGAGTTCGAGCGGGATCGGCCCAATAGGTCAGCTCGCGTTTTTTCACGCGCGCTAAGGCCGCATCGAATTCCGCATCACTGACCAGAAACGCGTAGTGCTGCGTAACGATAGGTTCGGTGGTGGCGTAGTAGTCCATCGACACGCCGTTGGCGAGATCGACGATCAGGAAGTGCAAAAAACGCCGCGCCGGCGGCAGGCCCAGGATATCCGTCAGGAATCCCGCCGACAGTGCCTGGTCGCGGCACCAGACAATCGTGTGGTTCAGTTGAACTGTCATGGTGCCGCGCGCGGCGCTTTTTAAGCCTTCACCATCACCTTAAAGCCGCCCCAGATCATGCGTTTGCCGTCGAAGGGCATCTTGCTCGGGTCCATCATGCCCGCCAGGCGTTTGTCGGACATCACCTTCTTCAGCACCGCGTCGCGGTGTTTGCGCGACTTGTAGACGATGTACGAAAACCAGACGACTTCGGTTTTCTTCAACTTCACGGCCTGGGGAAACGACGTCCACTTGCCGGGCTTCACGTCGTCGGCGATGGCTTCCACGTAATCGAGCGCACCGTGGTCCATCCACACTTTCTTGCCGAGCGTGGCCATCTTTTTGTAGGCGGCAACTTTCCTTTTCGGAACGGGGATCAGAAATCCATCGACGTATGACATAGGCACTCCTCCTTGCGGTTAAACGGAAACACTAACCAAAACGCGCGGCGCGTTTGGCTTTGGGCATGGGCGCGGCCAGGTACTGCTCGACCATCGCCAGCAGAATCTCGGGCTTATAGACCGGCGCGAAGTGGTTGGTGCCGGGCAGAATGGCCAACTGTCCCTTGGGCAGAAGCCGGAACATCTCGACCGCATGCTCGGGCTTCACGATGTCCTCGTCGCCGGTGATGAACAACAGCGGCGTTTCGATGGTTTTCAGCCGTTCGGGCGCCCAGCTTTCCGGCGGCAGCGTCATCACCTTGGTCTTGTCGATCAGCTTTTCCCATTCCTTGCGCGGGGCGACTTTTTCATAGGCCTCGCGCAGTTCGGGCCCAAAATCGTCCGCCGTGGCCCGCGCGAAGAAAGCGATGATCTCGGGGTACAACGCATCCATGGCGCAGAACGAGCCGAACACGGCAAGCTTGCGGACGAGGGATGGATGCCGCAGGGCCAATTGAATGCCGGTGTTGCCGCCGTCGCTCCAGCCGAACACATCGGCCTGGCCGATCTTCAGGTGGCGCAGCAGTGCGGCCGTGTCGTCGGCCATGTATTCATATGTGATCGCGCGGTCGATATCGGCGGTGCGGCCATGGCCCTGCTGTTCGACAGCTATCGTTGTCCAGCGCTTGGCCAATTGCGGGCGCATCTTGCCGAAGGAATGTTCAATCGTCGTCAGACCGCCGTGCAACAGCAGAAGCGGCGGGCCTTCGCCTTCGATCTCGTAGTACATCTCAAGGCCGTTGACTGAAGCAAGCGGCATGCGTGCGTGTTCCCCCAAAAGTTCCGCTGCAATCATGGTGTGCTTTCTTGCGCGGTGTCCAGGGGCTAGCCGTGACGGCAAGGTAAAGTGTTCATGGCTTTACCGGGGTCCAGAGTTCCAGGTTGCCATCCTTATCGTGCGCCCAGTCTTCCAGATACACTTCCATGTGCATCGCCGGGCCGGCGGGCTGGCGGCCCGAGGTCTTCAGCCATGTCCAGGCGGCGTCGATGCTGTCGCGGATTGCGGTGATGGGGCCCGTGTGGGCGAAGACGGCATAGAGCCCGCCCGGAATGCTCAAGGCCGCCAGGGCCGGGGGCAGTGCGTTGATGTTGGCAACCTGTACGCCCGCGAAGTAGTCGAACCCGCCGCTATGCATGTTATGGCACACACCGTAGGAGCGTTTACCGATCTGATTAGGTGTTGTGCCCAGATACGGCTGCATCCGATCCCATTGCTCGGGGATGTCGTTCATAGTCGCGAAAGAATAGGACTGGTTCAGCCCGGCCAGCGCGAAGGGCGCTGCGGTTTCAAAGCGGATCGGCTGCAGGGTCATGGTGCGGTTCCCGTGGTCAGGTTCGGTTTGGTTTGGCGGGTTTTTTGCGTCGGCGCTTCGCGGCGGGCCGGTCTTGCTCGCTGTCCAGATACGCGGCGAGGCGGTCGAATTGCTGGGTCCAGAAGCGTTCGTAGCGGGCCAGCCAGGCCATGGCGTCCTCCATGGGCTTTGCGACAAGCGTGCAGGTGACCGTGCGCCCCACCTTGGCGCGCCGGATCAGGCCCGCGTCGTCGAGAATGTCGAGGTGCTTCATCACCGCGGGCAGCGACATGGCAAAGGGCTGGGCCAGCGTGCTGACGGACTGGTTGTCTTTGTGCTCCAGCCGCGCCAACAGCGCCCGGCGCGTAGGGTCGGCCAGGGCCGCGAAGGTGGCGTCAAGCTGTGAGGCGGATGCACTCATGATCAAGCGCGGCCTTCGAAGGCCTTGGTCAGCGCGGGCAGGTCCAGTTTCTTCATCTGCATCATGGCGGCGGTGACGCGCTTCACCTTGGCGCTGTCCTTGTCGCTCATCATCGTCAGCAGGGCGTGCGGCGTGATCTGCCAGGTGACGCCGAACTTGTCCGTCAGCCAGCCGCATTGCATGACTTCGCCGCCGGCGCTGAGCGCATCCCACAGATGATCGACCTCGGCCTGGGTGTCGCAGGGCGCCATGAACGACGTCGCCGGTGAGAAGGTGTAATGGGGCCCGCCGTTGAGGCAGACGAAGTCCAGCCCGTTGATGGATACGGTGATGGTCAGCACCGTGCCCGCAGGCAGGGGTGCGCCTTCGCCGTAGCGCATAACATGGGTGATCTTGCTGTTGGGAAAAGTGGCGGCGTAAAAATTCGCGGCCTCTTCGGCCTTGTTGTCAAACCACAGGAACGGCGTGATCTTTTGCATGGGCTGGCTTTCTGTTGCGGCGGCTTCAAAACTTAACCATATAGTTAAGTGTTGAGTCAAGCAGCCAGATGCAGGGTTTTTTTGTGCTGTTTATTGCAAAGGTGTGATGTCCAGGCGGCCCAGCTTGTCCGGGTTGCGCATGACGTAGATATCGGTGGTGCGGCCGTCGGTATCCGTCGCGAACGACATGCTGACCACGGCCACATTATTGTGCCTGAGGACCAGGCCCGGCCCGCCGTTGAGGTCGGTGAAGGTCCAGTCGTACTGGCGATAATGCGGCATCAGGACCCGCTCGATAAACTGCATCACTTCTTTCTTGCCCGTCAGCACGCGCGAGGCGGCAGTGGCTTTGCCGCCGCCGTCGGCGTGCAGTGCGATATCGTCCGACAGAAGTGCGGCTAGCCGCTCGGTGCTGCCGGTTTCAACCGCGTCCTGGAACGTCGCCAGCAGCTTGTCCTGTTGTTCGCGGGCCGTGGCGTGGCGGACCTTGGTTTGCTGTATGTGCTCGCGGGCGCGCGACACCAGCTTGCGGCAGGCCGCTTCATCCATCGCCAGGGTGGCCGCGATCTCGGCGTAGTCCTGCTCGAAAATATCGTGCAGCAGATAGGCCGCGCGTTCCTTGGGCGTCAGGCGCTCCAGCATCAGCAAAAACGCCGTCGTCAGCGATGAACTGAGCATCAGGTCGCGCTCCGTCTCGGGCGTGAAGGGGGACGTGGGCGTGGGCTCGGGCAGCCAGGTGCCGACGTAATCCACGCGCGCGCGGTGCGAGGCGCGCAGCATGTCGATGCAGCGGTTGGTGCAGATAGCTGTCAGCCAGCCGCCCATGTTTTCTATCGTGCCCTGGTCGGCCTGCTGCCATTTCAGGAAGGTGTCCTGCACCGCATCCTCGGCATCGGCGCGGCTGCCGAGCATGCGGTAGGCCAGGCCCAGCAGCCGGGGCCGGTTGCTCTCAAAGACAGCGGTGTGGGCCTGAAGTGTCATTCGTGCAGCGTCGGCGGTTCATCAGTGATGCGAGACCTGAACGCGATTCCACAAGTTAATCATGCCGACGATAGCGGTGAGAACCCCGATTTCCTTGTCCGAGAAGTGCGTGCGCAGTTTGGTGCGCAGGCCCCTGTAGCCGGTCTTGCGGTCGAGCGCGGTGAGGGCTTCGGTCCATTCCAGGGCGGCTTTCTCGCGTTCGGTGAAATCGTCCACCTGGTCCCAGACCACTATTTTGTCCAGGCGCTCCTGGGTTTCGCTGTCGCGGCGCGCTTCGGCCAGATGCATCCCGACACAGAAGCCACAACCGTTGATCTGCGAGGCGCGCAAGGTGATCAGGTGTCTCAGGCGCGGTTCGATGCCTTCGGAGTTAATCGCCATTTGGGCGGCGCCCAGGGCACGGTAGAGGGCCGGGGTTTCGGCAAAAGCGGCGGGCAGGGCGGCGGCAGCGGGTTTCACGTGGTTCATGTCAGTCTCCTGTGGGTTGGATACAGGGGTGACGATTGAGAAAGCCCGTTTGTGACGCCTCCTGCAAAGATTTATCTGGGAAAAGAGAAATCCGTTATAATCCAGCGGCTTGCACGGGGGTGCGGAATGGAACCGCTGGGGACGGCCTTTCTCTGGTTTCTCGCTAT
>JAEUKM010000224.1 GCA_016793085.1 Rhodospirillaceae bacterium | reverse complement strand
AACTTTTTTTACACCAACCTCGACTGGTACAAGCGCCTGACGCCGGAAAAGCAAAAAGCCCTCGACGGCTTGATCACCGATCCGGGCGCGGCCCGGCGCGAAATCCGCAAAGTTTCGGACGGGCTGATCGAGGCCTTAAAGCAGAAGCCCGGGACAACGGTCATTACGCTACCGCCCGAAACGCTGGCGCGTTGGCGGGTGGCCGCGGGCAGTGCCGCCAAGGAGATCGTGGCCCAGTCGGGCCCGCGCGCCCAGGAGGTACTGGACGCAGTGAACAAGGGGCTTGCGGCCTACCAGACGGAAAAGAGAGCCAAGCCATGAGCACCTTCACCGAGCGGACATATACGTCCAAGGACGGGCTGAAACTGTATTACCGCGACTACGCCGGACCTGACGGTGCGCCGTTCACGGTGCTGTGCCTGCCGGGGCTTACGCGCAACAGCCGCGACTTCGAGGATGTGGCCGCGCATCTGTCGGCGCATTACCGGGTTCTCTGCGCCGACTTCCGGGGCCGGGGCAAATCGGAATACGCAAAAGACCCGATGACGTACGTGCCGCCCAAGTACGCCGAAGACATGGGCCGGTTATTGGACGCGGCGGGCGTCGACGAAGCGGTGTTCATCGGCACGTCCTTGGGCGGGCTGGTGTCGATGATCTCGGCCAATGTCATGCGCCACCGCGTCAAAGCCATTGTCATGAACGACGTGGGCCCGGACATCGACCCCGAGGGCATCGCCCGCATCCGCACATACCTGGGCAAGCCCGCCAGCCACACCACCTGGGAAGACGCTGCCCGGGCGATGATGGTGCTGAACGGACGCATTTACCCCGACTGGGTGTTCTCGGACTGGATGACCATGGCGCGCCGCGCCTGGGCCCAACAGCCCGACGGCACGATCAAACCCGACTACGACCCCAACATCGCCGTGCCGTTCAATACCCAAGGCCCCGTGGCCGTGGACCTTTGGCCCATGTTCCGGGGTCTCAATGGGATTCCGTTATTGGTGGTGCGCGGCGGCACGTCGGACATTCTCTCTGCCGCGTCGCTCGCCAACATGCACGCGGCCGTGCCCGCCATGCGTTCGGTGGAAGTGCCCGGCATCGGGCATGCGCCGTTCCTGATGGAGCCGGCCGCACGCGAGGCCATCGCCGCGTTCCTGAACGATCAACCCGCGACTCCGCGCGGGCTGGTGGGCCGAATCATCACGCGGATTCGCAAGCGGGCGGCATCTGTGCTGCACCTGGCGCGTATCCTCAAAGCCTACCGGACGCAAAAGGCAGCCTAGGAGCGGCGGATTCGGCGCTCCATGATGCGAACACACCCTGAGATAGAAACCCTATTGGCCGCCGCCCCCATTGCGGGTGTAGTATACCTAACTAATTGGATTCGTTTTCAAACGGCGAATCGTGGGGGGATGTTGTATGCGGGTGTTGTTTGCCGACGACCATAATCTGCTGCGCGACGCCCTGAAGGTTTACCTCTACAAGCTGGCCGAGAACGTCGAGATCACCGAGGCCGGCTCGCTAGACGAAGCCATCGGCCTAGTGAAGCCCGCAGCCCCGCCCGATCTGGTGCTGCTGGATCTGCAAATGCCCGGCATGGACGGCCTGAAGGGCATCGGGCGTATGCAAAAGCGCGTGCCCAACGCCCCGATCGTGATTCTGTCGGGCTTTTTCGACCGCCGCACGGTCCTGGCGGCCATCGAGAACGGCGCGCGCGGCTTTATCCCCAAGACCACCAGCGGCGAAGCCATGATCAACGCCCTGCGACTCGTGCTGGCGGGCGAAAAATACCTACCGTCCTCGCTGATCGACGACGTTTCGGTGCCCAGCCGCTCGGCCGCGGCCCTGGTCGGGCGCACGATTCCGCAAGACGGCCTGCTCTCGAAGCTAACCGAGCGCGAGCTGGAAATCCTGAAATACGTCATCGACGGCAAGACCAATAAGGAAATCGGCAAGGTCGTGGGCTTGCAGGAAATCACCGTGAAGGTCCATGTCCGCAATGCTTACAAGAAGTTAGGCGCCGCCAACCGCGCCGATGCGGTGCGCATTGCCCTTCAGCACGGCTGGGAATAAGACACCCTATCCAAAGGTATAAGGTGGACAGCGGCTATATCATTTCCGCTGTTTGATAAACCTTCTCTCAAGCCGCGATTTTCCGCTTCCGGGCTATGGTCCCTCCAGTTCAGCACCCTGACTGGAGGAAGAACAATGGCTGTCGATACCAATATGAATGTCCTGATCGTGGACGACTACGCGACGATGCTGCGCATCGTGCGCAACCTTTTAAAGCAGATCGGCTTCGAGAACGTTGACGAAGCAACCGACGGCGCGCAAGCGCTGCAGAAAATGAAACTGAAGAAGTACGGTCTGGTGATTTCCGACTGGAACATGGAACCCATGACGGGCATCCAGCTCCTGCGCGAAGTCCGCAACGACCCCGATCTGAAGCCGACCCCGTTCATCATGGTGACCGCGGAAAGCAAGACCGAGAACGTCGTGGAAGCCAAGAAGGCCGGTGTGTCCAACTACATCGTGAAGCCGTTCAACAGCGACACGCTGAAGGGCAAAATCGCTTCCGTTCTGGGCGCCTTCTAAGCCTGCCGATACGGGCATTACGAGAGAGGGACGTTCCCATGGAAAAGATCCGTTCAGTCAATGATCTGGCGCGCCACATCAACGAGGCCGCCAAGATCGAGAATACGCCGCCGCGCCTGGAAGACCTGGGCCGCACGGTCGGCGCGCTGACAACCGCGTGGCCGAACAACCGCGGCATCTACGACCAGTTGAAGCGCCTGGCCGACTTCATCGAGCGCACCAAGGCGGAAATCGCCGCGATCCGGCCCGATGACGTCAAGCGCGAGCATCTGCCCAAGGCGACCGACGAGCTGGACGCCATCGTGGAAGCCACCGCCGGGGCCACCAACCGCATCATGGATGCGGCTGAAGTGTTCACCGAGCTGTCGAACCGCATGACGCCCGAGGACGCCGACAAGGCCATGAACGCCGTGACCTCGATCTATGAAGCCTGCTCGTTCCAGGACATCACCGGCCAGCGCATCACGAAAGTGGTCAAGACGCTGAAGGTGATCGAAGCGCGCCTGGAGCAGATGGTCTCTTCGTCCGGCCTTGAAGGCATGGCGCCCGCGCCGCGCCTGACGGCCGTCCCCGAAGGCGACGCGGCCCTCCTGAACGGCCCGGCTCTGCCCGGCGCCGGGCACAACCAAGACGACATCGACGCTCTGCTTGCGTCGTTCGACAACTAACGTGTTCAACCCTCCCCAAAAGGTCACGGCAATGCCGAGCGATCTCAGCAGCACTTCAGACACACTTATCGCGCCGTCGAACGCCGACCGCGATAGTCTGCATGTCCTGCCGCTCTGCATCATCCCGGTGCAGACCCCCGCCTTGAAAGCCGCGCGCATGATCAAGAACGCGCAGCTCGACAGCGTTGTGGAAGTGTACCGCGACCGCGAGATCGGTTCGGGACAGGTTGAGATCGAGAAGCTGCCGCAGAAGTTCAACTGGCCGGCCTCGCCCACGCACCCGGATTTTACGCTGCTGCGTAAATTGGCCGTCATGCCCAGCTACGACGTCTACAGCTTGCGCGTTCAATTGCGCGATCACGGCATCGAAGTGAACCAATCGGACGCGCTGAAGCTCTCGCCTGAAAAGACCAAGGAACTGTCGGGCCTGATGCGCAACTTCACGCGGCCGCTTTTGATGCAAATCTACGGCGCCGAAGCCGGCGGAATCGAAACATTCGAAGACGTGCTGCGCCTGTTCCGCGACCCGGACAAGGAAAAAGCGCGCCAGCGCCTGATGACCATGTCTGAAACCCTGGGCATAGACATCTTCACGATTCCCAAATTCCTCGAGGATTATGCCGACATTTTCCTGTCGTTGTCGTATTACCGCCAGTGCCTGGACCGCATTACCCCCACCGTCTATGAGTTCATCGATGGCCTGAAGGACATCAAGAAGAACTACCAGATGCGCAGCAACGCCTCGCTGATGGCGACCTGCGAGGAAATGCGTGGCACGTTTACCGACCTTCTGGTCAGCGTCACCGGCCGCCTGGAAAGCTTTGAACGGTCGACCAAAGACATGTGGACCGGCCTGTCGGCGGAACGCTTCCGCCAGTTGGAACGCTTCATCAAAGCCTATCACACCACCATGGGCGGTATCTTGTGTGCGCTGACCGTCAAGATGGACGCCTGGGCCGAGGCTTTCCCGCGCGCCAACGTTGGCGGACCGGTGCGCCGCGCCGATTTCATCATGACCGACATGCGGCACGGCTTGTCGATGATCCGTAAAATCTGCAAGTCGGCGCCGAGTCTCAGCGACATCTCGCAGGCCGCTTAAGGCTTCCGGTTTTTCGTGCGAAACGTCTAGACTGTCGGATGTAATCGCGATTCGTTGACGCATGCAGTCCGTGCGGTTGGGAGGCCCATGGCACTTTTGCAGAAAGCTTCGATGCGGTTCTACACCCGGCTGATCGGCGGCGTCGGTATCGGCAGCCTTGTGCTGATCTACCTGTCCGGACAGTTCTCGGAATACGCCTTGCGCGCCGACCGCGCCGACGAGGCCCGCGCAGTCGCGGCCATCGAGGATATCGCCCAGACGCGGTTTGAAATCTCGCTGCTTGGCGTATCCACCACGCGCTATCTGGAATCGCTGCACGCGCGGTTTCTGGACGAAAGCAACACCCTGAAATCAACCATCCAGCGGCGCATCGATTCGATTGCCGCCGAACTGCCCAGCGCCAAGGACGAACCCGGCTACGTCGGCCTGGCGGCCGACATGGCGCGTTATGAAAAAGCGTTCATCCGCGCTGCGGAAAACGAAGCCATCCTGGGGCCCGCCTCGGGCCCGGGCCTGCGTCATGACATGGCGGTGGCCAGCGAGCCGGTGGCGCGCTTGCCCGCGCAGACCGATGACCCCGATGTCGTAAAGGCGGCGCTTGCGGTGCTGATGGAGACAAACCGCTTAAGCCAGCGCGACATCGAGACGGCCGAAACCGATCTGATGGCGCGCATCGACCGGCTGCATTTGGCCGTGCAGCGCAGCCCCGGTTTCAGCGACACAGCGCGGCGCGCGGCGCTGAAAAGCATGGCCGCCTATCAGACGGCCGCGGCCGGCTTCATCGCGCGCCTCGATGATCAATTGACCGTACGCCGCGAGCTGCGCGACGTGTCGCGCAGCGCCTCGGTCCACCTCGCCGACCTGGCCATGCGCATCAATGCCGTGCGCGACGGCCTGAAAGCCGAAGCCCAGAGCACGCAACGGCTGATTCAGCGGATCAACTTAGGATTTTCCGTGCTGGTGGCCCTGGCATTCCTGGGTCTGGCCACCGTGGTCGGGCGGCGCCTGCGCGCCCAGGCCGCGGCTATCGGCACCAACGAAATGCGCTTCCGCCAACTGGTGGAAACGCTGGCCGATTTCGCGGTCGAAACCGATGCGGATTTCATCGTCCGGCACACCTTCGCCAAGCCCACTTACCGCCCGGCCATCGACCCCGACAGCCTGATCGGGCGGCGGGTTTTCAAACAGTACGACGACCAGTTGCATTTTGCCGTGCTGGATCAGGACAAGATCAATAGCTATCTCGAAGCGCGCACCGCCTTCCGCGATTTCGAATACAAGGTGGTCACAGACGCCGGCTATGTGGGCTGGCGGCGCTGCTCGGGCACGCCGTACTACGACGACCGGGGCCGGTTTGCGGGCTTCCGCATCCTGGCGCAGGACATCACGGCCCTGAAAGACACCGAGCGCCTGCGCGGCGAAGCGGATGCCGCCTACCGCGCCATCGCCACGGCGGCCTTCGGCGCGTTCTACCGCATCGACGCTCAGGGGCGGATTCTTTCGCTGGAGGGCTTGCGCGACCAGCCCGCCGCCGTGGTGAACATCCAGCGGCCGGGGCGCTTCATCTGGGAGGCGCTGTCCGACCTGGGCATCCGCTACCCCGAAAGCATCGACCTGCGCGGCAAGATTTTGCGCGGCGAGGCGTTCAGCGACGTCGAGGTGCAGACCTTCAACGCCGACGGTACGCGCCGGGGCTGGTACGTGCACCGCGGCGTGCCGATCCGCGACGCCAGCGGTGTCAATACGGGTTATGTCATCGCCGTCACCAACATCACCCAGCAGCGTATTCTGGAAAGCCAGGCCCGCGCCAAGGCGCAGGAGCTGGAGCGTATCATCGCCACCATGCCGGGCGCGTTCTTCCGGCTTGCGGGCGCGAACTATGCCGACGCCATCATCGAATACATCAGCCCGCGCGTTGTCGACATTCTGGGCTACGCGCCCGATGAACTGATCGACAAGCCGGGGCTGGACTTGACGCTGCCCGACACCCGCGACGATTCCTATTTCCGCGACGCCGCCAGCGGCGCCTTCGCGCTGCAGGAAAAGCGCCTGCGCATGCGCCGCAAAGACGGCACCATCGCCACCGTGATCGAAAAGCCCGTTGAAATCGCCACCCGCCCCGACGGCTCGAAGGTGATTGAAGGGCTGCTGATCGATATTTCAGACTTGGCCCAGCGCGACGTCGAAATCGCCGAGCGCCGCCGCCAGTTGGAAGCGGTGGTCGACAACCTTTCGGGCTGGATCTACGGCTTT
Source organism: Rhodospirillaceae bacterium (assembly GCA_016793085.1). GTDB lineage: Bacteria > Pseudomonadota > Alphaproteobacteria > Rhodospirillales > Rhodospirillaceae. Next base: position 8,517 of record JAEUKM010000224.1, on the reverse strand, counting down.
ACCATGCGTCAGCGCGAAGCCCTGCATACCTTCTGCAGCGGCAACAGCAAGGCGATCATCGGCTACACCGGCGATGAGTTGATCGCGCTGCTCAAAATCGACCCGCAGAACTACATCCACCCGGATGATCTGCCTGAGTTCAGATCGCGGTGGAATGAAGTGCTCGCCAGCACCGAGAGCGGCACTTACGAAAGCCGTTACCGTCTGTTCGCCAAGGACGGCCGGCAGGTCTGGGTGGTGGACCGTGGCCGCTACACGCCCGGCGCGGGCGGCATCGTCCACATCGACGGCATCGTGCTGGATGTCACCGCCGAGGCCGAGGCCCTGGCCGAAACGGAACTGGTCAAGGCAGCGGTGGAAGCGGCCTCGGATTCCATCTGCGTCATCGACGCCGAAGGCCGCGGCGTTTACGCCAACGAGACCTTCCGCCAGCACATCGAACTGCCGCCCGGAACGGCCATCAAAGAGCTCGACATCCGCAACATCGGCCGCTTCCTCAGCGCCGATGGACATACGGTACGCCTAGCCATGAGCGCAGCCCTGACCCAGACAGGGCGCTACCGCGGCGAGTTGGACTGGGAAAGCCCCTCGGGCCGGCGACGCAAGCTGGACATGACCGTGACCCGCATGGCCACGGGCCACGACGTGCTGATCGCCCGCGACGTCACCGCCTTGCGCGCAGCCACGGAATACCGTAACCGCCTGAACGTGGCTGCGGCGCGCGTCGGCATCGCGCGCGGCGGGTTCCTGACCGATTTCAAGGCCGGCATCCGCGAACTAACTGAGGTTGCCGCCGCCGCGCTGGACGTCGCGCAGGTGGGCGTGTGGCTGTTCGACAGCGAGGCACGCGAATCCTATACATCCGTCGATGTCTTCGACCGCCGCGCGGGGCGGCACAGCGAAGGTGAAGTTCATCGTCGCGCCGATTACCCCTTGTATTTCGCCGCCCTGGACCTGATGCGCAACATCATCGCGCACGACGCCGTCAACGACCCGGTGACGCGTGAGTTCAAGGACACCTACCTGATGCCCCAGGGCATTTCGGGCCTGCTCGACACGCCCATTTTCCGCGGCGGCAAAGTGCTGGGCGTGCTGTGCATCGAGCGCGCGGGCCCGGTAAGGCCATGGCTGGATGAGGAAGTGGCCTTCGCCACCGTGATCGCCGATTCCATTGCGTTCGGCATCGAGACGGAAGAGCGCAAAGTGGCCGAGCGGCGCGTTGTCGCCGTCAACAACCAGCTCAACCGCGTCGTGAAAGCCCTGGATTCAAGCCAGGACAACATCATTATAGAAGACGAGAACGGCGCCGTCGCCTACATGAACGCGCGCGCCATGGGCAACTCGACCATCGCCCGCGGACAGTTCACGCCCGCAGCCGGCACGCCCATGCAGTTCGCCGACCTGTTCCCCAATTTCGCCAAGCGCCGGACCGAGTCCGCCGCGCGGATCGAACAGGACCTGAACGAAAAAGGCACCTGGGAGGACGAGATCGAGATTACCTATGCCGACGGACGCGCAGTGAACATGGAGTTGCGCGTCGGGCGGCTGGCCGACGGCGGCATGATCTGTGTCGCCACCGACGTGACCTTGCGCAAGCGGCACGCCGAGCGCGAATTGGGCCTGCGCGCCCAGTTGGCCGAAGCCCAGAAGATGGAAGCCATCGGGCGGCTGGCGGGCGGAATCGCCCATGATTTCAACAACATCATTGCCGCCGTGGCCGCCTATGCCGCGGTCATTTCCGGCGATCAGTGCTCGAGCCCGCAGCACGTGTCGTACGCCACCAAAATCCGCACCATCTGCGCGCGCGCCGGCGACATCGTCAAACAGATCCTGCTGTTCGCCAAGGCCAAGACCGCCGCCCACGAGCCCGTTGTCATTGGCGACATCGTCACCGAAGCGCGCGAGCTTCTCACCGCATCGCTGCCCGCTTCTGTGGATGTGCGCATCATCGACAACGCTGTCGGCGCCGTGGTGCTGGGCGCCTCCGCCCAGTTGCTCCAGGTGCTGCTGAATCTGGGCCTGAACTCGGGCGACGCCATCAAGGAAGATCAGGGCTACATCGAGATCACGCTGGACCGCATCACCGCGACACAGGACGATGCCGACGGCGTCGACACCATCATCACCCGCACCGAAGGCGATGTGGCGCTGTCGCGCAACCTGAAGGGTACGCTGGTGCCCGGCAAGTGTTACGTGCGCATCACCGTGCGCGATAACGGCCCCGGCATTCCGACCGAGGTGCTGGAACGCATCTACGAGCCGTTCTTCACGACCAAGGAAAAATCGAAGGGCAGCGGGCTCGGCGTGCCGGTGGTCTACTCCATCGTCACCGCGCACGATGGCGCCATCGAAATCCGCACCGCGCCCGGCCACGGCACGCGCTTTTTGATCTACCTGCCCGCCAGCGCAGAAGCCGCAAAAACCGCGCTGCCCGCGCCGCCGGCCAGCGCCTGCCGCGGGCGGGTGCTGATTGTCGACGATGAGGCCGACCTGGCCGACGCCGTGAGCATTCTCTTGTCCAAGGCCGGTTTCGAGGCCGCGCCCGTCTACAGCCCGCAAGAGGCCATCAGCGTCTTCGCCGAAGACCCTATGGCGTGGGATCTGGTGCTGACCGACCAGGTAATGCCGAAAATGAAGGGCGTCGCGCTGGCCAAAAAATTGCTGAAGCTGCGCCCAAGTCTGCCGATCATCCTTTACACCGGCTATAGCGATTCGGCCTCGGAAGACGTGGTGAAGGCGGCTGGCATCCGCACCCTGCTGTTCAAGCCCGTGGAAGGCTCGCTCCTGGTGCAGCACATTTCGGCCGCGCTGCGGCCGCGCCCCTCGTAACCCACTGCGCTGACTTATTTCGCGCACCCTATCCTTCCGGATAGTGAGGACGTAACCCATACTTTGGCTGGTCCAGGTTGATCTTTCGACCGCCTGCGCGCGCGCCCGTTCCGGCGTAGACCAACAGGACCGGCCACTGACGGCCGGCAGTTTGTTCGCCGGAGTTGGACCATGCACTACCACTTGCATCTGATCACGGGCTTCACGCGCAAGACCATGGAGCGCTTCTTAAGCGCGCATGTGAACGACGACGTCATCATCGGCGACAGTCTGACCGACGAGAACACCGCCGAACGCCAGGCCGTGGTTCTGGCCTTCATGAGCAGGCAAGACCGCGACACCATTCAGAGCCTCTTGGGCGTGCGCGGTCACCGCTTAGCGCCGCGCAGCCTGCGCATCGAGCGCTTCAGCGCCGTGGCCTGACCCCGAGGTTCATCATGTCCAAACTGTTCGGCTTAAAAATCAAGACTCGCCAGTCCTACGAAGGCTTGGACAACATCCTGGCCCAGTACTGCCGCGGCACTTACGAAATTTCCATCGGCGGCCTGGAAGACGTCAACGGCGTGGCCCGCAAGATCATGATCTTAAGCTTCGCCGAGGAAGAAGACCGCAACCGCATCAAGCATTTCTTCTCGGTGCGCAAGGGCGGCGACAAGGCCCCTTCAGCCGGCGTGGGCTTACTCGCCACCGGCCCGGCCGCCGCGTAAGGACCGCAACCATGAACGCCGCTCACCTCAACCCAGCTCCGTCCAAATCACAGCCCGCCGGGGCGCTGCATACGCCCATCAACTACATCCAGAAGGCCGAGGCCCGCATCATGGCGGTCTTGCGCGCCGACCCGGCCGAGCGGCAGATCACCGACCTGGCCGATGCTCTGGATGCGCTGAAATCGGCGCGTTTAAGCCTGGTCACGCCCATTGAAAACGACAAGCGCGGCGAACTCAGGCTGGCCCACAGCGTCGCCTCGTACTTCCAGACGCCCGACGGCATTATTGTTGACTGCGAAATCGTCGATCTGTCGGCCGGCGGCGCGATGATCGCGCTCGATTACGAAGTGGACGCCGGCACCACCATCATGCTGTCGATCCCCTTGGGCGGCGCCCTGAAGGCCGTCGTGATTGACTGCGACGATCAGCACGCGCGCCTGCGCTTCCCTGAATTGACCGAAGAATGCGTCGAGGCCATCCGCCGTCTGACGTGGACCAAGCTGGCTGGTTAGCCGGCCCCTCGCAGTAATGCTTTCCACATACGCCCGCAGTGTCTCCCGCGCACGTGTATGCGAAGGGATAAGGGCCCGTTCCGCCTAGCCCGACGAACATATCCGGCATACCTCGGACGGACTACGCCCCCGACTGTCCTTCCGGTATCTCACCGCCACCGACACCAAACACGGCCCGCGCGCCCCGCGCCGGCTAATACATTCTGTACCGGAGATAACAATGCGCTTTTTCGCCAACCTGCCGCTGAAGACGCAGATTACCGCGGCCGTCACCCTGTTGATGATCGCGGCCCTGACCATCATCGTCACCGTCATTCAAAGCCGCACCGCGCGCGAAGCCCTGAACATGGCCGCGACCTACGCGACGGCCGAAGCCAATTCCCACGCGGGTGAGATTGCCGCCATCATCGACAACGGCTTCAACACCAGCCGCGCCATCGGCGACTTCACCGCGACACAGTTGTCGGTGGGTAAGGTCGACCGCGCGCAGATGCTGAAAAACCTGGACGTGAGCCTGCAAAGCAACGCCGGCATTTACGGCGCCTGGGCGCAGTACGAATCGAACGCACTCGGCGACGACAAACCGCACGTCCTGGCTGACGGCCACGACAACAAGGGCCGTTTCATCGGCTATTTCCGCCGCGACGGCCACGCCACCATTCTGGAAGCGCAAGACCCGCAGAAAGACTGGTTCGCGGACGACTACTACGCCATTCCCGCCGCCACCGGGAAAGCGGCCCTGATCGAGCCCTATGCTTTCGACATGACGGACGGCAGCAGTGTGCTGATGACCTCGGCCGCCGTGCCCGTAGTGCACAACGGCGAACTGGTGGGCGTTGCGGGCGTAGACCTGACCCTGAAGGATCTGCAGGCGGTCGTGAACGGCATTAAGCCCTACGGCACGGGCTATGCGGCGCTGGTGACGGGCAAAGGCAACATTGTGGGTTACCGCGACGCCGAGGCGCTTGGCAAATCGGCCGATCTATTGGGCCTGGACACGGCGGTCATCAAGGCTGCCGGGTCGGAAACCGCCGCCACGGCCATGTCGGCGATCAACGGCGAAGAGTTCTATCAGGTGATCGTGCCGGTGGACTTCAACGCCACCGAGACCACGTGGTCGCTGGTGGTGGTCATTCCGCGCGCGAGCATCGAAGCCGAAGCAAATAACCTGCGCAATTTCGCCGCCCTTCTGGCCGCCGTGGCCATCGTGCTGGGCTCGCTGGGCGCTTGGTGGCTGGGTGCGGCCCTGTCGCGGCCCCTCGGCGCCATGACCGGCGTCATGAACCGTCTGGCCTCAGGCGAATTGGACCTTGTTATTCCCAACACCACGCAGACCAACGAAATCGGCGCCATGGCGCGTGCTTTAGCCACCTTCCAGGAAAACGCCCGTGAAAACGTGCGCCTGGAAGCCGCCCAGAAAGAGCAGGAAATCAAGGCCAAAGCCGAACAGCGCGCCATGCTGGAGCGTCTGGCCAGCGCCTTTGAAAGCTCTGTGAAAACTGCGACGGGCGAAATTCTCTCCACCGCCGGGCGCATGGAGCACTCCGCCTCCAGCATGCAGGCCGTGGCCGAGGAAACCAACGTGCAGTCGGCGGCGGTCGCCGCTGCGTCCGAGCAGGCCTCGGCCAACGTGCAGTCGGTCTCGGCCGCGACCGAGGAACTGTCCAGCTCGATCCAGGAGATCGGCCGCCAGGTCACGCACTCATCCAAGGTCGCGACCAAAGCCGTGGGCGACGCCAATACAGCCAAAGAAATGGTCCGCGGGCTGGACACCGCCGCCCAGAAGATCGGCCAGGTGGTTCGTTTGATCACCGACATTGCCGAGCAGACGAATTTGCTGGCTTTGAACGCCACCATCGAAGCCGCGCGCGCCGGTGAGGCCGGCAAGGGCTTCGCGGTCGTGGCCTCGGAAGTGAAGAACCTGGCCACCCAAACCGCCAAGGCCACGGAAGAGATTGCCGGTCAGATCACCGGCATCCAGAGCGCCACCAAGTCGTCGGTGGACGCCATCGAAAGCATCTTCACCACGATTGGTGAAATTGATCAGATCGCCACCACCATCGCTTCGGCCATCGAGCAGCAGACGGCGGCCACCGCCGAGATTGCCCGCAACGTCGAGCAGGCGGCGGCGGGCACCAACGAAGTGTCCTCCAACATCACCGGTGTCACCAAGGCCGCCGGCGAAACCGGCGAAGTCTCAACCCAGGTGCTGAACGCGGCCCAGGAACTGGCCCGCCAGTCGCAGACCCTGCGCGGCGAGGTGGACGGCTTCTTGCTGAACATCAAGCAGGCCGCTTAAGACTCCTTAACGCAAGCCCTAGAACCAAGACCCGCGCGGGGCACAAACCCCGGCGCGGGTCTTGCCGTTTCAGGCCCATTTTACGGGCGTATCGGCACGGATTACGTCCCCTATCCCAAAGGCGTACGGCGCGCGCGGTTTAGCCTCTGGAGCCCGCTCCCGATACCTCCGTGAACATGTGCTGGTTCCGCGTTTGGCTTATGCACACCGTGCGCGGGCCCTTTCGGCGCGCGTGAACCGGACATACGGAGGAAACCATGTCTTATCGCAAACCTACGGCCCGCGCTGGCGTGCTGGCCAACTTGAGTATCTCAAAGCAGATCGGCCTGATCGGCGCCATCGGCGTCATCGGCCTTGCCATCGTCTCGGCCGCCGGCATCGGCTCGAACATCTATGCCGTCAACAGCAACGCGGAGCAGACCGTCATTCTTGAAGGCCGCGATACCGCCACTGACATTCAGCGCGCCTTCACCGACGCGCGCCGCATCGAAAAAGACTTTCTGATGACCACCAAGCCGGCGCTGCTGGAGGAATTCAACACCGTCACCTCGGACGCCGCCAAGAAGATCAAGCGCCTGCCCGAAATTCACACCGAACCGGAAGTGATCGAGAACGCCAAGCAGCTCGACCGCCAGTTCCAGAACTACCTGAAAGCCTTTGATAAAGTCGTCAACCTGTCCAAGGAAGTCGGCCTGACGGTCGATGACGGCTTGATGGGCAAGATGCGCAAGGCCGCCGCCGCCGCGGAAAAGGTCGCCAACGAGAACAACAACAAGACCATCGAAGCTGCGATCCTGCAGGTCCGCCGTCAGGAGAAGGACTTCATCTCGCGTCTGAAGCCCAGCTACGTGGACGAGTTCCACGATCACGCAGGCATCTTCAAAACCGTGATCGAGCGTTCGGCCCTGCCGCAAGGCACCAAGAACACCATCAACGACTTGTTCGCCACCTACACCGAAGCCTTCGAAGCCCTGGCCAAGGCCAAGCTGGCCGTGGTCGCCGCCCAGGCCGAGATGGAAGGCGAGTACGATCAAAGCCTGCCGCTCTTGAAGGACCTGCTGGCCGACAGCTTCGAGGACTTCAACATCGCCATGGACGAACAGACCAGCGTCATGACCATCGCCAGCAACGTGATGATCTTCGGCTCGCTGATCATCATCGCCCTGTCGATCGCCCTGTTGGTCGTCATCAGCCGCGCCATCGTGCGTCCGATCACCGACATGACCGGCGCCATGAAGACGCTGGCCCACGGCGACAAGTCCGTCACCATTCCCGGCACCGACTACACCAACGAAATCGGCGCCATGGCGGAAGCCGTGCAGGTCTTCAAGGACAATATGATCAAGAACGACGAAATGGTCGCTGCCCAACTGGCCGAACAGAAAGCCAAGGAAGCGCGCGCCATTGTCGTGGCCAACCGCACCAAGGACTTCGACAACGTCGTGAAGCTGACGCTGACCACGGTGTCGGGCGCCTCCAAGCAACTGGAATCCTCGGCCCAGACCATGCAGGCCGCCGCCGAAGAAACCAACGTGCAGTCGACCGCGGTTGCCGCCGCCTCCGAACAGGCTTCGGCCAACGTCCAAACTGTCGCCTCCGCGACCGAAGAACTGACGGCGTCCATCAAGGAAATCGGCAGCCAGGTCACGCAAGCCTCGAAGATCACCGGCCTGGCCGTGGACGACGCCAACAAGGCCAAGGACATGGTCCGCGGGCTGGATACCGCCGCCCAGAAGATCGGCCAGGTGGTTCGCTTGATCACCGACATTGCCGAGCAGACGAATTTGCTGGCTTTGAACGCCACCATCGAAGCGGCACGCGCCGGTGAAGCCGGCAAGGGCTTCGCGGTCGTGGCCTCGGAAGTGAAGAACCTAGCGACGCAAACCGCCAAGGCGACCGAGGAAATCTCCGGTCAGATCACCGGCATCCAGGGTGCGACCCGCTCGTCCGTGGACGCGATTGAAGGCATCTTCAACCGCATCGCCGAGATCAACCAGATCTCGACCACGATCGCCTCGGCGATCGAGGAGCAAGGTGCGGCCACGGCCGAAATCGCCCGCAACGTCGAGCAGGCGGCCGCCGGAACCCAGGAAGTGTCCTCGAACATCCAGGGCGTCACCAAGGCCGCCGGCGAAACGGGCCAAGTGTCCAGTCAGGTTTTGGACGCCTC
>JAEUKM010000213.1 GCA_016793085.1 Rhodospirillaceae bacterium | reverse complement strand
CGTGGGCGGCGGCTGCGTCGTCCAATCCAAAGACCTTGTGGATCAGGGGAACCACCTTCCGGGCGGCCAAAAGCGGCCAGACATGGGCTTTAACTTCTGCGGCCAGGGCGGCTTTGAAGGCGAGATCACGGTTGCGTAAAGTGGAGCCTGTGACGGTCAGCCGCTTGAGCATGATGACGCTTAAATCCGCCTCGGTTTTCGCCCCCTTCAGGAAGGCGATGGAGACCATGCGCCCGTCCACCTTCAGGCACTTCAGATTGCGCGCGAAGTAATCGCCGCCGACCATGTCGAGGATCACGTCGACACCCTTCGACGGCAGGCCGCGCACGATCTCGGCAAAATCCTGCGTCCGGTAGTTGATGGCCACATCAGCCCCGAGTTTTACGCACGCCGCGCATTTATCGTCGCTGCCCGCGGTGGCGATGACAGCCGACCCCAAAGCCTTGGCCACCTGGATGGCGGTGGTGCCGATGCCGCTGGAGCCGCCGTGCACCAGCAGGGATTCACCCGGTTTCAAGCCGCCGCGCTGGAACACGTTGTGCCAGACGGTGAAGAAGGTTTCGGGGATGGCGCAGGCTTCGATCATCGAAAAGGTTTCCGGCACCGGCAGGCACGATCCCTGATCGGCCGTGGCGTATTGGGCGTAGCCGCCGCCGGGGATGAGCGCGCACACCGCATCGCCAATCTTCCAGGTTTTCACGCCGTCACCGACGGCGACAATGCGCCCGGCTACTTCCAGGCCCGGCAAATCCGAGGCGCCGGGTGGGGCAGGATACTGGCCCAGACGCTGCACGACGTCGGGCCTGTTCACGCCCGCGGCCTCGACCGCGATCAGCACTTCGCCCGTTTTAGGTACGGGCGTCGGCCGCGCGGCGGGGACAAGCTGCTCGGGCCCGCCGGGGGTTTTGATTTCCACCGCGCGCATGGTGGCGGGGATTGAAGTGGTTGCCATGATCGGGCTCTCCGTTATGGTGGCGCACTCTAATCGTTCACGCCGCTCTGCGACAAGGCATTGAGCCCAACAGGTGCAGTCATGGTGATGGATACCGACGAACTCGACCCCATCAAGAAAAAGCCGGTGAGGAAAGACCTCACCCGCATGTCGGTGACGGACCTGAAGGACTACATCACCGACCTGAAGGCCGAGATTGTGCGCGCCGAAACCGAGATTCTGAAAAAGGACAGCGCCAAAAAAGGCGCCGAGGGCTTTTTCAAGAGTTAGACTTTCTGCCGGTCCGCGATGTGCCGTTCGATGACGCGGCCCAGCGTCAGCATCGGCACGTTGCCGCCCAGCACGACGGCGTCGTTGAACGCCTTGAAATCGTATTTTGGCCCGAGGACTGTTTTGGCCTGCTCGCGCAAACGGTTGATCTCGCTGTGGCCGACCTTGTAGCCGCAGGCCTGACCCGGCCACGAGCAATAGCGGTCCACCTCGCTGGTGACTTCCTCGATCCCTGAGCCGTTCGTCGTGGCGAACCACGCGATGGCTTGGCCGCGCGTCCAGCGTTTGGCATGGAGGCCTGTGTCCACCACCAAGCGGCAGGCGCGGAAGGCGATGCTTTGCAGATAGCCCAGACGCTCGACCGGATTCTGGTCGTACACGCCCAACTCGTCGGCCAGTTGTTCGGCGTACAGCGCCCAGCCTTCGGAATAGGCGTTGAACTGCAACAGCGAGCGAATCAGCGGCATCTTGAAGGTGTATTCGCCCTGCCAGACATGCCCCGGAATGGCCTCGTGGTATGTCAGGTCGGGCAGGCTGTAGCGCCGGTGCAGATCGGTGGTGTGCAGGTTGATCCAGAATTTGCCGGGGATGGTGCCGTCGATGGAACCCGGCCCGCCGTAGGCGCCGGGCGCGCCCGGTTCTTCAGACAACGGTAAGCGCTTCACTTCCACATTGCCCTTCACCAGGGTGTTGAAGGCTTGCGGCATGCGGCTGCGGATATCGGCGACGCGGGCATTCAGGAACGCCATGATCTCGGCGCGGCCCGCATCGTTGTCGGGATACTTGTAGCGCGCATCTTTGCCGATGGCGGTCATGCGTTCGCCGACAGTGCCTTGGGTGTAACCCTCGGCCTTCAGGATCGTATCCATGCGGGCGTGCAGGTCCTTCACCTGGGCGAGGCCCATGGCATGAACTTCATCGGGCGACATCTTGGTGGTGGTGCCGGCACTCAGCGCCCAGGCGTAGTAGGCGTCGCCATCCTTGAATTTCCACACACCGGCATCGCTCTTGGCTTGGGCGCGGTGGGCTTCAAGCTCCGCGATCTGGCGGTCCAGCGCAGGAATGATGCGGGTGGTGCAAATTGTAGCGGCCTCAGCGCCGTAATCGCCCTTCAGGCTTTCGCTGCGCGTGGCCACGGATTTGACCAACTCCCATTCGGCGGGGTTACCGCCGCGCGCGAGCTTGATCTGCTTCAGGCATTTATCCAGCAGGAAATCGGGCGCGATGACGCCGTGCGAAGCCGCGATCTTCAGGCGTTCCGTCTCGCCATCTAACTGCATGGCGTAGGAGGTGAGGCGGTCGAGGTAGGCTTCGGCGTCGTCGCGCATTTTGATGCTGTGATCGGTCGTCAGCAGACGCGGGGTGTCCAGGAACGCGCCAACGTTCTGCACCACCACATAGGGCGCGTTGCGCCAGCCGCCCACGGCCACATCGCCGTAGGGAAATGCAAAACCGCCCAGGGCCGATTCAAACGATGTCTGCACCACGTCGATGTTGACGCGCATGGTGTCGGAGAGCGCCTCGCGGTCGATTTTCTTGAGTGTGGCGACGGTATCTTTCAGGCGCGTGGCGATGGCCTGCTGCCCGGCGGCGGAGCGGTTGCCGAGCCGATGCTTCAGGTGCGCGCGCTTGTCCTTGTCGATACCGAGACTGGTGTCTCCTTCGGGCCCGTCGTTCAGCAGCATCTCGGCGATATCGTCCAGTAGGGCTTGGGCGTTGCTGTCCGCTGTGTTGGTTGCAGCGTGCGCGGCGGGCGGAAGCGCTGCCAGCGACAAGGTTGCGGTGGCGCCAAGCAGAATGTCGCGGCGATTGAAATGCATGGATACATGCTCCGGAAATAGGGCAGGCCGCCAGTGCCGCCTTGCCGATGATTGTGTATTGGCCGCGATGTTACCGGCAGAGCGCCAGGTGCGACAAGATTAAGCCGCCATGCTGAGGGCCACGGCCTCGGCGATTTTGATGCCGTCCACCGCCGCCGACAGGATGCCGCCCGCGTAGCCAGCCCCTTCGCCCGCCGGGTAGAGCCCCTTGGTGTTCACGCTTTGCAAGCTCTCGTCGCGCGTGATGCGTAAGGGTGAGGATGTGCGCGTTTCAACGCCGGTCATCACAGCATCGGGCCGGTCGTAGCCTTTGATCTGGCGGCCGAACACCGGCAGCGCCTCGCGGATGGCGGCCACCGCGTAATCGGGCAGACACAGACTTAAGTCGGTGAGCGTCAGGCCGGGCTTATAGGACGGCGTCACATCGCCCAAAGCCGTGGAGGGCTTGCCCGCCAGGAAATCGCCCACCAACTGGCCGGGCGCGTTGTAGGTGCCGCCGCCCACCGCGAAAGCGGCGTCTTCCCAGCGGCGCTGATACTCGATGCCCGCCAGCACGTGGCCGGGATAATCCTGCTCGGGCGTAATGCCGACGACGAGGCCGCTGTTGGCGTTGCGCTGGGCGCGGCGGTACTGGCTCATGCCGTTGGTCACCACACGGCCCGGCTCGGACGATGCAGCCACCACCGTGCCGCCGGGGCACATGCAGAAGCTGTAGACCGAGCGGCCGTTGGCGCAGTGGTGCACCAGCTTGTAGTCGGCGGCGCCCAATAATGGATGCCCTGCGAACTTGCCGAAGCGCTGCTCGTTGATCATGGCCTGCGGGTGTTCGATGCGCACCCCGATCGAGAACGGCTTGGCCTCCATGAAGATCTGTTTGTCGTGGACCATCTGGAAGGTTTCGCGGGCGCTGTGGCCCACGGCCATGACCAGATGGCTGGTTGCGATGCGTTCGCCGCTGGCCAGCGCCACCGCGCGCACGCGGCGCTCGCCGTTCTGTTCCTCAAGCTCGATGTCGGCAACCTTGCTCTGGAACCGGATTTCCGCACCCATCCCGATCATCTTGGCGCGCATGTTCTCGATCATCGAGACGAGGCGAAAAGTGCCGATGTGCGGCTTGCTGATGTAGAGGATTTCATCGGGGGCACCCGCGGCGGCGAACTCGGCCAGCACCTTGCGTGCGCGGAACTTGGGGTCCTTGATCTGGCTGTAGAGCTTGCCGTCCGAGAACGTGCCCGCACCGCCTTCGCCGAACTGCACGTTGGACTCGGGGTTCAGCACGCGCTTGCGCCACAGGCCGAAGGTATCGACCGTGCGTTCGCGCACGGCCTTGCCGCGCTCCAGGATGATCGGCTTGAAGCCCATCTCGGCCAACAGGAAGCCCGCGAACAGGCCGCAGGGGCCGAAGCCCACCACCACGGGCCGCGAAGCCAGGCCGGGCGGGGCCTTCGTCACCATGTGATAGCGCGTATCGGGCGTGGGCGAGATGTTGCGGTCTTTATGAAGCCGCTTGAACACCGCCGCCTGGTTTTTCAGGTCCACGTCGAGCGTGTAGATGAGATAGATCGCATCGGTTTTGCGCGCATCGTAGCCGCGCCGGAACACGGTGTGGCTGAGAATGTCCGACGCCGGAACCTTCAGGCGCTTGGCGAGCGCGGCTTTCAGGTCGTCCTCGGTGTGATCAAGCGGCAGTTTGAATTCGGTCAGCCGCAGCACGGCAGTCTCCGGGGAAGGGGCGGGTGGTCTGCGCGGGTGCGCTTACAGGTCGGCCAGTTCGTTCTTGTGCTTTTCGGTCCAGCCCACTTCGTAGAGGGGCTTGGCCCCCTGGATGCCCTTCATCTCATAACGGCCGCGCGGAATAAATCCTAAACGCTGCCCCTTGCAGGCATCGACCACCGATTGCGACACCCAGATGTTGCCGTCGGTGGCCTTCGAGCAGATGCGTGCGGTCATCTGCACGGCAGCGCCGAAGAAGTCGTTTTCTTCCTCCACCGCTTCGCCCGCGTTGATGCCGATACGCACGACCAAGGGCAGCGACGGGTTGGCCTGATTGTGGGCGGCGATATCGCGCTGCATCTGGATGGAAGCGTTGACGGCGGCGGGCGAATTGCTGAACACGGCCATGATGCCGTCGCCGGTGTGCTTCACTTCGCGGCCGCCGACCTTGGCGATGGCGTTGCGCACGGCGGTGTTGTGCGCGCGCACCACTTTCTGCGCGCCCGCGTTGCCCAACTGCTGGGTCATGGCCGTCGAGCCCGCGATGTCGGTGAAGAGGAAGGTGAAGATGGCGGGCACGGCCGAGCGTTTTTCGGGCTTGGACCAGTCGGCCAGCATGGCGCCCATGCCCTTGGTGGCGGTGGAATTGCCGCCCATGTAGGCGGTCATGGCCTTCGAGCCCGACTGAATCATGCCGGTGTAGCGCGGATTTTTGCCGTAGCCCGGCAACTCGGCGCAGAACGTTTCGGTGCGGTCGGTCGTGTTGCCGATGGAGTTGAGGCCCTGCTTCAGAATGTTGATCTGCGGCTCGCGCGCCAGACGCTTGGACTGGCCCAGCGACGACACCGCGCCGGCCAATACCAAACTTAAGCCGAAGCGCGAGAAGGCATTCAGTTCGCCCAGTTCCGACTGCACCGTGCCTTGGGCGGTGGTGACGAACGAGGCGAACACCTTGCGCGCCTCGGCTTCGCCGGGGCTGGGCTCGGCCTGCTCTTTCTTCGGTGCTTGCGGCTTGGGCTCGGGTACGGCGAAGCTGCGCTGTTCCTTGGGCTCCTGGCGCGCGGCCTGCTGCGGTTGGGCCTGTTGCGGTGCGGCTTGCGGCTGCTGCGGTGCCTGCGCTGGCGGTTCGGGCGCGGGTTCCGGCTCCATCGACACTTGCGCGCCCATATCTGTACCGCCCATATCTGTACCGCCCATGTCGGCATCCAGATCGGGCGGCAGGTCGTCTTCCGGCTCGGCGGGCTCTTCCTCTTCCTGTCCGCGTTCGACTTCCACCTGGAACTCGTCCTCTTGCAGCGGTGCGGCTGCTGCTTGCGCCTGGGCCTTGGCGGGCGCTTTGCGCATCATCGGGCTTTGCATGGCGCGCGAGGATGCCTTGGCCTTGGCTCCGCCCGAGCGGAACACGAAGCCCAAGAGGTTGAAGTCGCGGTTCAGGAACACCAGCAGCGAGACGAAGAAGGACAGCACGAAGGTGCCGGTGACAAGCGGCACGCGGTTCTCGGGCTGAATCATGTTCAGAAGTTCGGTGTACTGCATGGTCAGGCCCAGGGCCGCCGCCAGAACGGTGGCGATGGTGCCCGACATCAGGAACGAGTAGATGATTTTACCGAACGCGCCCTTTTCCTGTTTCTTCTTGGGCTTCGGCGGGGGTGCCTTAGCCTTGGCGGGCTCGGGCTTTTTTTTGGGTGCTGCGGCCGGTTGCGGGCGCTGCGGTGCAGACTGCGAGGCCTGGCGCTGCTTCGGCGCAGGCTTGGCGTCCTTCTTCTGGCCGAACATGTTGTCGGCGTCTTCGATCTTCTTGCCCTTCGCCCCCTGCCAGGCGACCGACTCTTCGGAGGTATTGGTCTCGGGGAAGAAGGTTTCCTTGATGACGCGCGCCGGGTAGCCCAGCTTGGCTTCCACGTTCA
>JAEUKM010000209.1 GCA_016793085.1 Rhodospirillaceae bacterium | reverse complement strand
CGGCGGCGAAGGCGAAGGCGTTTCGGCCGGTGTTACCTTCACGCCCACCGAAAGCCTGAAGTTCTATCTGCGCGGCGAGTATTCGGACGACCACTTCGACCCCGAAGCCCGCACCTTCGTGCAGCCCGTCGCCAACCTGCTGACAATCCCCGCGTCAGCCTTCGCGCCGACGGGTACAGTAGGCATCACGGGCATCGGCACCGTGGGCTCACCCACCACCCTCACCACGTCCGCGGTTCTGGGCGGCATCCCTGATGCGGCGCGCCTGCCGCGGGTGCGCCTCAGCACCAACCCGCGTACGGGCCTGGATTACCCGGGCGACGACCGCACCATCAAGTCGTTGTCGCTGCGTTCGGAAGCCGAATTCGATATGGTGAATCTGATCTCGCTGACCTACTACGGCGATTCAAAAAGCATCCAGTTCCACGACACCCTGGGCGCCGGGAACGCCACAACCGTCAGCGCGGTCCAGGAAACACACTTTGTCACCACCAACAAACTGCTCTCGGAAGACCTGCGTTTGCAGTCCAACGACGCGGACAGCCCGCTCAACTGGTCCCTGGGTGGTTTGTTCTGGAACGAAGTCACCCGCCAAGAGGGCCGCAGCAACGCCTGCGTCTCCACTATCGGCGGCTGCCAGACCATTTTGTCGACGCTGGGCGTAACGCGGCCTTACTTCGCTAACGGCGCTAACCGATACAACCGCGACACTCACAACTACTCGGTCTACGCACTGGCGGAATACAAGGTTACCGACGCCATCCGGCTGTCGGTGGAAGCCCGTCACACATGGGAATCCGAGCGCGTGGCCGCCACCATCAACTCCACCCTGATCGGCTGCACCGGCGGTCAGCGCACCCTGAACGTGGCCACTGGCGTGCTGACATGTACGGTGCCCGCGCCGCAAATCCAGTCTCCCAGCGTCACCATCCTCGCGGGTGGGGCGACTTTGGCCGGCACCAAGACCAAGAGCGAGTTCACCACGCCGCGCTTCACCGCCGAGTACAAATTCACCGACGACGTGATGGTGTACGCCTCGGCCGGTAAGGGCCAGAAACCGGGCGGCGTGCTGTCGCTGCTGGCCCCGACGGTAACCACCGTCGCCGGTGTTGCGACCGCCGACTACACCAATACGAAATTCCTGGAAGAACGCCTGTGGGTCTATGAATTGGGCACCAAGGCCGAGTGGCTGGACGGCAAGTTGCGCACCAACGCCGACATCTATTACCAGGACTTCAAGTTCAAGCAGGAAACCGGCACCCGCATCAACGCCGATGGCTTGCCGATCCCCGGCCCGGCCAACGCCGAAAAGGCCCGCTCGAAGGGCTTCGAGTTCGACGGCGCGGCGCAAGTCACCGACTACTTAAGCCTGGCCGCCGGTTACGCCTACATCGACGCCAAGTACAAGATTTTCAACGCGCAGCAGTCGACCGCCGCGAACATCGCGCTGGCCGGCAATTGCACCTTTATCCGCCCGGCAACGGGCAACCCCTATTGCAGCGTCAGCTACGCTGGCAAGCGCCTGGCCCTGTCGCCCAAGCACTCGTTCAACATCAGCGCCGAGCTGCGCGCCGAGGTCTTTGACGGTGTTGAGTGGTTCATCGACCTCGACACCCGTTACATGGACAAGCGCTTCACCACATTCGACAACCGCACTATCCTGGGCTCGTTCTTCACGGCCGATGCCCGTGTCGGCTTAAGCGCGGACAAGTGGCAGCTTTTGGCCTACGTAAACAACCTCAACGACAACGACGCCCTGAAGTCGGGCGGCGTAGCGCTGCCTGACTTCAACAGCGGCTTCATCAGCCCGATCTCGCCGGGCCTGCCCTCGGGATTCCTGGCGAACCTGCCGGATAAGCGTCAGTTTGGTCTGCGCGTCTCTTACACGTACTAAGAGGGCGCATCAAACAGTTCACGTCGAGAGCTAAGGTTTCACGAGGTCTCCCAATCGCGTGCGTCCTTATATCTCCCGTAAACGGAACCCCCGTCCTTCACATGGCGGGGGTTTTGTTTTTCAGGCTGGCGGTTGGAAGAATGATTATGCGGCGGCGCGTTTATTTGAGCCGCTCAGCGCGCGGATCAGCACGACCCCGCCCCAGGTGATCAGCGCGAACAGGAAGGCCAGCGTATACAGCACCACCGGCGCGCGGAAGGCTTCCGAGACATTCTCCCAGCCCCGGAAGAACTGATAGGCCACCACGATCCCCGCCACGTAGGCCACCCAGAAGGCCCAGCGCAGCCACTTGGGCAAGCCTAAGCCATACATTTGCGTGACAATGAACATCGTCAGAAAACCAAAGAAGAACTGCGCCCATGAGCCATTGGCCAGCATGATGGCGACAACGGTGCCATGGAACAGCACGGTCACCTCCATCACCAGCATCCACCATTTGTTGGTGTGCATACGGGTGAAGAACAGGCTGCCCTGCACCATGATCATGGTGGTGTAGAAGGTGCCGAACAGGTGCCCGTAATTTGACTCCATCGGGTGATACCAGAACGTGTAGGTGACGGCCCATGAGAAGATGTAGCCGTGATACTTGCGCATGGCGCGCCCGGCTTCCTGCATCATCGGCGCGCGTGCGCCCACCGCCAGGCCGCGGCGCTGATTTTCCATCACCAGCACCATGGCCAAGAGGATGATGACCGAGCCTTGCGAAGTGAAAATGTGCGTGTCCTGCGCCAGACCGTCGTAGAAGTAGTGCGTTTGCAGCAGATGCAAGAGGATGAACGCCGCATTGGCGCCAAGCGCCAGGATATTTACCGGGTGCAGCTTATCGGAATACTTTAAATTCTGCTGCTGCGCCCAGTACATCAGCCCCCACACCGTCACCTGGTGCAGGATGTACCCGGTCCAGGCCGTGACGTGAGACCAGAAGGTGGGATTGGGCAGCTTCCAGTAGTAATGGGCAAAGCCCGTGTCGGGGGCGAAGGCTATGACCGGCAGCAGAGGGGCAAGCGCCTTGATCAGGACCACATAGCCGAAGCAGAACAGCACGCCGTACAACAGGCCCTTGCCGGCCGGAATATGCGGCCAAAACGACGGCTTTTCGTCCGTTCTCATCAGCCGTGTATCCGCCGTTGCGTCGGTCATGGTCGGTCCTGTGTGCTGCCAGAAGCTAGCGCCTGCGCGTGAGGCGGCAAAGCTCTATACGGTAACGGCTCTGTAACGGATCAGGGCATAAAGCCCACCCAAATCAAGGCCTTGCCGGGACCATAGCCCGGCGATTCCGGCTAACACGCCTGCCCCCGACGGCGGAAAAATGCCAAGATGCCCAGCCGTATGACAGTCTCGTTTCAGTAGCGTCGGCCCGTAACCCCGTGTTCCAGCCTTTCACACAACTTTCCGCGCGGCTTCAGTGGGGCATCATCATGTCCACGCTGCTGCTGGTCCTGCTGACGGCCGAGGCCGGATTCATCTGGTACGTGCTGCGCGACGGCCTGTTGGACAGCGTGAACCGCAGCCGAGACATTGCCCGCACAGTGGCGGCGAAGCTGGAAATCATCGTCGCCGACGACCGGCAAGTGCTGGAAAAACTGGCCGCGATGCCCGAAGTGAAGAACTACGAGACGGGCGGCTGCGAGGCGATTTTCCGTTCGTTCAACGAATTCCGCGCCCAGCAGTTCGAGCGAATCTCGCTGGTGACCGTGAACGGCGCGTTGGTGTGCGAGCGCTCAGGCGTGGCCGTGGGCCGCGAAAGCGTCATCCGCGAGTACGAGTGGTTCAAGAATGGCCTGCGGGCGAAAGACTTCGCCATCGGCCGTGTATTCAAAGGCTATCCCTCGGGCCGCCTGATCGTACCCCTGACACACCCCCTGAGAAACGATGCGGGCGAACTGATCGGCCTCTTGGTCTTAAACCTTGACTTGCAGATGGCGCGCGAGCGGGTGTTCCAGTCGTTGCCGGCCATCGAAGGCCTGCGCGCCGTCGTCGTCGACCACAACAACCAGTTCCTACTGCACACTAACGCTAGCCTGATCGGCGAAACCCCGGACACCAGCGGCCAGGAATTCATTCCCATCAACGACACCGCCGCGCGCGTGTATGGCGCGGACAAGGTCTGGCGGCTGGTGGGCATTTCTCCCATCGCGGGCACCGACTGGCGCGCGTTCGTGGGCGTGCCTGAAAAAGTCGCGTTAGCAAACGAGCGCAGGACAGCGCTGATCGCCATCGTGGCAGGCGTGATCATCCTTATTGCCTTTACCGCACCGTTCGTCTGGTTTGGGCGGTTCAACGTGAAGCGCGATGAAAGCCGCAGACAACAGGTCGACGAGTTGACCGAGCTTCAGGAATTCTTGTGGGCCAATATCCCGGAAGGGGCTGCCTTCTTCAGCGAGGACGGCGTAATCCTGGACGCCAACGCCCAACTCACCGCCATGCTGGGCCGCAAGCGGGAAGACATCATCGGACATAAGCTGAACGAATTTTCGGCTGATGAGCGCGACCTTGAGCGCGCAGAAGTGCGCAGCAAGGGCACCCATAACTGGACGACGGCCTTCAAACGGCCCGACGGCAGCCAAATCGAGATCGAGACCAAGGTGCAAAGTTTTGCGGCCGGTGCGCGCAGGCTTTACATCGGCGTGTTCCGCGATTTCACGGATTTGCGCCAGGCCGAGGCCAGATTGCGCAAAAGCGAGGAGCTGCTGGAGCAGACCGAGCGCGTGGCGGCCATCGGCGGCTGGGAATACGATATCGCTACCAATACGTCGCGTTGGACCGACCAGACCCGGCGGCTGCATGAAGTCCCCGCTGATTTCGTGCCCAGCCGCGCCTCGGCCATCAGTTTCTATACGCCCGAGGCTCAGCCGACGCTGCGCGCGGCTTTCTTGAAAGCCGTTGAATCGGGTGTGCCCTACGATCTGCAACTGCCGTTTATCACGCATACGGGCCGCAAGCTCTGGGTGCGCACGCAAGGCCGCCCGGTCATGGAGAACGGCAAGCCGGCGCGGATCGTCGGCACCTTCCAGGATATTACGGCTCAGCACGTCGCCGAAACGCAGTTGAATGAAGCCCGCGCCAAGGCCGAGATCGCCAGCAAGGCCAAGTCGTCGTTCATCGCCATCATGAGCCACGAAATCCGTACGCCGTTGACGGGCATTCTGGGCATGGCCGATCTGCTGTTGGGCGAAAGCCTGTCGCAGCACCAGAAAGCGCTGGTCGAGCGCCTGCTGCGGTCTGGCCGCGTGCTGTTGGACCTGATAAACGATGTGCTCGACTTTTCCAAGATCGAAGCCAACAAGCTGACATTGGACCGTATTCCATTCTTCCCTGCCGAAATTTTTCAGTCCGTCCAGGACGTACTGGAGCCGATCGCCAAGGAGCGCGGTCTTGAACTTTCGTTCAGTGTGGGCGACGGGCTGGATCAGCAGATGCTGGGAGATCCCAAGCGCTTGCGCCAGGTGTTGATGAATTTGACCGGCAACGCCCTGAAATTCACCGAGACCGGCGGCGTTACCGTCACCGCTGACATCGAGCCGGGCAAACCTGGCGCCGAAACCACGCTGTTCATATCCGTTGTCGATACCGGCATCGGTATTTCCGCCGCCGACCAGCAGAACCTCTTCAAGCCTTATGTGCAGGCCGAGCACAGCGGGGCCACGCGCATCGTCGGCACCGGATTGGGCCTGTCCATCTGCCGCCTTTTGGTGGAAGCCATGGGCGGACAAATCACCGTGGTCAGCAGCGAGGGCGCAGGCTCAAGCTTCACCTTTAGCATCAAATTGCAGCGCCATGATGCGAAAGCTCCGGCGACGCAGGCCATGGCCCAGGCTAGCGCGGAAAAGGCCTTGCCCCCCTTGAACATCCTTGTCGCCGAAGACAACGAGACCTCGCGTTACCTGATCGAAGCCATGCTGGAACGCAAAGGCCACACCGTTCACGCGGTCGAGAACGGCGCGCTGGCAGTTGAGGCCGTGAAGGCCGGGCAGTTCGACATCATCCTGATGGACATGCAGATGCCCGTCATGGACGGCAAGGACGCGGTACGCGCCATCCGCAATCTGGGCGGCGCCTTCATGGACCTTCCCATCATCGCGCTGACGGCTGATATGGTGGATGAAAACCGGAGCACCTATTTCGACGCGGGTGTGAACGCTATTGTCGGCAAGCCGGTGGACTGGGCTGCACTGGACGCCGAGATCAGGCTGCAACTCGGTGACGCAGAGGACACACACTTCTCCGGTCGTGGTCCGGATGATGCTCCGCCTGCGCAGATCGACTACGCAGCGCTTGAGGCCGTGGCCGATCTGCTGGGTGCTGAGAAGTTCAAGAACCTGTTGGATACGTTCCGCGAGAACCTTTTGCAGTACCAAACCAATCTGCACACCCAGGCCGGCAGCGACGACCTGCGCCAACTGCGCCGCACCGCGCACTCCATCAAAGGCCTCGCGCTGCAGTTCGGCGCCATGACGGTGGGCCGCATGGCCGCCGCCATGGAAACAGACATTCCCGACGTGGCCGGAATTAAAGCCCTCCTGCCCGCTTTTGACAGCGCGGTGAAAGCCGCCTTGGCCGAGCTTGATCAGCCCGGCCTGATGCAGCGCATCGCAGCCGCGAAGGCAGCCTAGTTCGAGCCTCAGGGTAGGCGTGCGTCATAAGACAAGTTTGGGGTTGCGCGGATAACGCCTGACCGGCACGTTCGGGCGGTCGTTTTCAGGAGTAACATATGGTATCCGCCACCACTTTGGCCGCGTTTGCCGTGATCGCCCTGGGCCTGGTGTGCTCGCCCGGCCCCAACATGATCTACCTTATCAGCCGGTCCATCACTCAAGGACGCTGGGCGGGGTTCATCTCGCTTCTGGGTGTCATTTCCGGGTTCGTGTTTTACATGGCGTGCGCGGCCCTTGGCATCACCGCGCTGCTGATGACCGTGCCGTTTGCTTACGAGGCCATTCAATGGGCGGGGGCTGCGTATCTTTTGTATCTGGCGTGGTCCGCTGTGAAGCCCGGGGCCGCCAACATGCTGCAGCCGCGCACCGACCTGCCCATCGACGGGCCGCGCAAATTGTTCCTGATGGGATTCCTGACCAATCTGCTCAATCCGAAGGTGGCCGTGCTGTATCTGTCGCTGCTGCCGCAGTTCATCGATCCTGCGCAAGGCAATGTGCTCTTGCAAAGCTTCATCCTGGGCGGCACGCAAATCGCCGTCAGCTTCAGCGTGAACCTTTTGATCGTGCTGGCGGCCGGCAGCGTGGCGCGCTGGTTCGGGACAAAGCCCACCTGGCTGAAAGTGCAGCGCTGGCTGATGGCGGGCATACTGACGGCCTTGGCCATGCGGCTGGTGCTGGAGCGCCGCCCGGCTTAAGCATCTACAGCGCGGAAACACTCCCTTTTCCAGCCTTGCGTCTATCCGGCAGGCCTGATATCTCCGCGCCACTCTTTGGGGAGTAGCTGGCCCCGCCCAACAGGGGCGCTTGCGTCAACAGACTTGCGGCTACGTAAAACCAGTCCGCATGGCGCAAACAGCGGCGATGCCGCCTAGCGAGACCATTGGTGTGAACTCTTGTTCCCGGGCCGGGCGCAAGGGCTTGCCCCGATGCGTTTCAGGATCGCCCGGCCCCAGGAGTTTTCCATGCAGGCTTTTCTCGTGTCCGCGGGCCTCGTCGCTGTGTCCGAAGTGGGCGACAAAACCCAGCTTTTATCCCTGCTGCTGGCCGCGCGCTTCAAGCGTCCCATCCCCATCATTCTCGGTATTGTGGCGGCGACGGTGCTCAACCACGCGCTGGCGGCGGCCTTGGGCGGCTGGGCGGCGGGCCTGATGGGGCCTGACGTCCTGCGCTGGACCTTGGGCGCGCTGTTCATCGGTATGGGGCTGTGGGCCTTGAAGCCGGACACGTTGGATGCGGACGAGAAGCTGGCCAGCGCTGTAACCACGCTTGGCGTATTCTGGATCACGACTGTGGCGTTCTTCCTGGCCGAGATCGGCGATAAGACACAGATCGCCACGGCGGCGCTGGCCGCGCGGTACGAGGCGTTCATTCCGGTTGTGGCGGGCACAACGCTGGGCATGCTGATTGCCGACGTGCCTGCGGTGTATTTGGGCCGCCATGCCGGCGCCAAGGTGCAGGCTCCCTGGGTGCGCTATGTGGCGGCGACGCTGTTCATCGGCATGGGTGCGCTGACGGCTCTCGTCGGCTAGACGCTTAAAGTGCGCCGGGAATCCCGGCACCAATATCGATCCAGCCGAGCCACCTGAAACCCGAGACGCTGCGCACATCGCGGTCGGAGGGCAGGCGCGGCAAATCCCGTGGCACGTGCAGCAGGGTGATCATGCAACGCGGCACGCCTTCGGGCGGCAGCAGCGGCAAG
>JAEUKM010000187.1 GCA_016793085.1 Rhodospirillaceae bacterium | reverse complement strand
CTGCGAACTGGGCCAGTGGGATTACCAACTCATCGCACAAACGTTTGGCCTGAACGGCGAGCGCATCGAAAAACCCGAAGACATCGCGCCTGCCATCCGCCGCGCCTTTGCCGCCGACAAAACCACTGTGCTGAATGTCATCACCGACCCGATGGCCGGTCTGGTACGTAAACAAGACCCGCGCGTGCAGACCGTGGCGTTTGAAGACCTGGTGTCGAGCCAGAAGAAACACTACACACCCGCCATTGCCTAGAGGTCGCTCAGCGCCATGAATACGTCCGTTTCCAAATCCAACACCATGACCGGCGGGCAAGTGATCAACCGCGCGCTGCAACGCTACGGCGTCAACACGGCTTTTGCTCTGGCAGGCACGGCGCACGCCCATTTGTTATGGGCCATGGAACAGGACAAGGCGCGCCATCCCTGGACGATCATCTCGGGCCGGCACGAAACGGGCACCGTGGGCGCCGCCGACGGTTATGCGCGCGCCACGGGCAAGCTTGGCATCGCCATGATCAACGCCGAGCACGGCCTGCCCAACGCCATGACCGGCATTTGCGTGGCGCAGGCGGCCTGCTCGCCGGTATTGGTGCTGGTGACGGTGGGCGCACCCTCGCAGGCCGAAACCGTATCCGAGCGCGGCAACGACCACCTCGACATGGCCAAGGGCGTGGTGAAGTGGGCGCGCACCGTGCCCGATGCTGCGCGGCTGGAGGAATATGTGCACGCTGCCGCCAAGCAGGCCTTGAGCGGACGGCCCGGCGTGGCGCTGCTCGGCATTCCGCATGGCATGGAAGGCAAGGCCGTTGAGATGTCCGAGCGCGCCGAGGCGGCGCTGACGCTGCCCATCCCTCCGGGCCCGGCCCTCGCCGCCGTGCAGACTGCCGCCGATCTGCTGATCAAGGCCAAGCGCCCGATGATCGTGGCCGGCACGGGGGCAGCGCTGTCGGGGGCGGGCGAGGCTTTGCGCGCGTTTGCCGAAACGTTTCAGATTCCGGTGCTGGCCAATGCGCTCGGGCGCGGCCTTGTGCCGGAAGATCTGAAGTTGGGGTTCCCCTGGCCGCTGGCGCAGGTGGCGGCCAAACACGCCGACGTGGTGCTGGTGCTGGGCGCGCGGCTGACGCAGCGATTGGGATACGGGTTGGCGCCGCGCTTTGCGGTGGATGCGAAATTCATTCAGGTGGACGTGGCGCCCGAAGAGATGAACCGCAACCGTGCGATTGATGTGCCGATTGTGGCCGATGTTCGCCTGACCATCGAAGCACTTCATGCCGAATTGACCAAACGCAAGGCTAAGCCGGGTTCAACGGCCTGGGTGAACGAGGCCATGACCGCGCGGCAAGCGCGCATCGCCGAACTGGGCCAGGGTGCGGCTGCGCCCATTCACCCCTACCGCATGGCGCGCGACCTCATGGCGCAAATGCCGGCGGATGCGATCTACGTGGGCGACGGGGCCGACGTGCAGAACTGGTTCCATGCCATCTTGCGTATTCGCGCACCCCGCGCCTTCATGGATCATTACCCCTTCGGCTCCATGGGCACCGGCACGCCACTGGCCATCGGGGCCGCGGCGGCAATGAAAGAAGACGCGGCGAAATCCGGCAAACCGGTGCGCCCCGTCGTGCTGGTGACGGGCGATGGGGCTTTTGGTTTTTATGCCGCTGAATTTAATGCCGCCGCGCTGGCGGGCTTGAAACTCATCTGCATGATCTCGAACGATGGCGGCTGGGGCACCGAGAAGCACGGCCAGGTGAAAGCCTTCGGCGGCCACGTCAACTGCGACCTCGGCCAGGCCGATTATCATCTCATCGGTGAGGCTTTTGGCTGCATCGGGCGGCGCATCGAACAGCCCGGCGATATCACGCCCGCCTTGCGCATGGCGTTCGCCGCCGAGCGCCCGGTGGTGCTGAACGTCATCACCGACCCGGATGCAGGCCTGGTGCGCAAGGAAGACCCGCGCGTGCAGTGCATCGCGTTTGAGGACCTGCTGACGAGTCTCAAGACCCACCACACGCCCGACGTGGCCTGAAATCCTCGGCTGCGGATTTTCCGTCAAGAGCGAATCCCCGGATTTCACACAATCCCCGCAACCCACCTGCATTCGGCCTGCATTTGCAGGCGGCGGCGCTACAGCAATTGGCTTAGAAAACGCGCCGCCGTTGGCCTGGGTGCGTAGTTTTCCAACGCCCAGGTCCGGCCCGATTCGGCGATCTCGGCCCACTGCTTTTCGTGATCGAACAGGGCCGCGATGCTGCCGGTCAGGTTATCCAGGTCCAGCGGCGCGTAGTGCACCCAGGGTTCGGGTTTCACCGGCAGGTCGAAGCCGTACTTCGCGAAATCCAGATGCACCGTCAGGCACCCGGCCATCAGGCTTTCCCAGAAGCGCCAACTGTCCCACCGCATCACGATTGCATGTTCAGTGAAGGTCTTGAACGTGTGCTGTTGATACAGCGCCGGCTGCTTTGACGACAGCCAAGCGTTGTCGGCCTGCGAGCTGTAGAAATCCCCGCCGTAGGCCAGGCACACTTGCGCGCCCATCAGGGCCTGCAAGTACTCCTGCGGCGGCAGCAGCCGGGCCTCAACATCAATGCGGCTTTTCAAGCGCGGCACGAACGCGATGTCGAGCAAACCGCGCACACCCTGGCTGAAGGTGGGCCGGAAATTGCGCAAAGCGGTTCGCTTGCGTTTATTGAAATCCATGCGGTGTTCGGTGGCGGCGATCAGCCCGTTGCTGGGCCCGAACGCCAAGGCAAAACGCCGTCCGGCTTTTTTGGCAAATGTGCTTTCGTGCACCGCGAACAGCGGGTAGGGCTCGGGGATTTCGCAAAACAAGCTGATATCACTATTCGTTAGATAGGCCAGCCGCCCGCCCTTCAGGCTGTCGAGTGGCACGTAAGTATTGCCGTGCGAAATGTCGATGACGAAGGCCGCGTAGCCCGCCGCCGGGGGCGACACCAGGCTGGCAGCATCCACGCCCGTCAGCGGCTGCGAGACGTCGCGTGAAGTAATCTTGGCCGTGTTGGCGCGCACTTTCAGACCGAGGTCCATCAGGCCCTCGATGATGCAGCCGGAATTGTGGGTCAGCAGGTTCTCGGGCGAGAAGAAATAAAGCCCGGCCTGGTAGGCCGCTTTGAGCGCTTCCTCTGACACGGGTTGGTGCATGGTCCGCATCCTAAGCGAGAGCCTTCATCAGCGTCCATCTTCATCAATGCCCAGGCCGATGCTACAACTCATACCCGGAGGCGCGTGTGGTTCAGGTTCATTTCACCAGTCATTTGCGGCACGTGGCGCCGGGCGGCGCAGTGACGGCGTCGGGGTCGAACATCCGCGAGGTGCTGGCCGACGTGTTCGCCCGCCATCCGGCGGTCAAGGGCTATGTGCTGGACGACCAGGGCCGGGTGCGGGTGCACATTGCGGTGTTTTTAGACAATGAACACATCCGGCGCGATATCCTGGATCATCCGGTGCGCGCCGACAGCGAGCTTTACGTCATGCAGGCTTTATCGGGCGGGTAGACCGAAATCTGAAACTGGGGGGACGACATGGCCAGCGCTTTATATATCTCGACCCGTAAAGGTCTGATGATCTACCGCCGCAAGGCAAACGCCTGGACCCACGATGGCACGCACTTTTTAGGCTCCAACGCCTCGCTGCTCTTGCCCAGCGCCGATGGGCAGACATTGATCGCGGCCCTCAACCTCGGCCACTTCGGTGTCAAGATGCACCGCAGCCGTAACGGCGGCAAAACCTGGGAGGAATTCGATGCGCCCAAATACCCGGCGGTCGAAGGCGGCGAAACCGACGACAAGGCCCCGGCCCTGAAAGGGGTGTGGGCGCTGGAGTGGGCGGACCCGAAAAATCCAAACGCTTTATGGTGCGGCACCGCGCCCGGCGGCTTGTTCTACTCCCCCGATCTTGGCGCCACGTGGACGATGAATAAGGACCTGTGGGACTTGCCCGAGCGCCAGAAGTGGATGGGCGGCGGCACCGAGCACCCGGCGCTGCATTCCATCTGCGTCGATCCGCGCGATGCACAACGTATTGCCATAGCCGTCTCCTGCGGCGGCGTGCGCGTCACGAATGACGGCGGCAAGACCTGGGAGGTGGGGGCCAAGGGCATGCGGGCGGCCTTCATGCCGCCCGACATGCAGTTCGACCCCGACGTGCAGGACCCGCACATGATGGTGCAGTCGCCGAGCTCGCCCAATGTCTACTGGACGCAGCATCACAACGGCATTTTCCGGTCCACCGACGGTCTGAAAAGCTGGCACGAGATCACCACCGCGCCGGTCTCGAGCTTCGGGTTTGCCGTGGCCGTGCATCCGAAAAACGCAGACGTGGCGTGGTTCGTACCCGCCAAGAAAGACGAGGACCGCTTCCCGGTCGACGGCAACATGATCGTGACGCGCACCAGTGACGGCGGCAAAACCTTCGACGTGCTGAAAAAAGGGCTGCCCCAGGGCAATGCGTTTGATCTCATCTACCGCCACGGATTGGCGATCGACGATACGGGCAATCAATTGGCGATGGGCTCCACCACGGGCGCCTTGTGGACCAGCGATGACGGCGGCGAAAGCTGGCAACTCATCAGCGCACACCTGCCGCCGATCTATGCCGTGCGGATGAATTGAGCCCGAAAGGCTAAACGGCGCCCAGCACCGTCAGCGTGTCGATGACGGTGCAGTATTCGCCGTGCAGGTTGGCCAGCGACACGTCGTGAATTTCTTCGGCTGAGTGGAAGTGCCCCTTCAGGTCGGCGCGGCCGAAAGTAAAGCAGGCGTCTGATACCAAGTAAGTGTTAAAGCCCAGGTTGCCGGCCATGCGTACGGTGGCTTCCACCGAGTTGTTGGTGATCACACCCGCGACAACCAGCGCCTTGTGCCCGCCGTCGCGCAAGCGTTTCTCCAGGTCCGTGCCGATGAAGGCGCTGTTGGTGCGTTTGGCGAGCACCGTTTCGCCCGTCTGTGGTTTCACTTCGGGTTTGAACTCATGGCCCGGCTGGCCGGGGCGGTAGTGGGAATCGGGCGCGGCTGAATCGTGCCGTACGTGGATGATGGGCCAGCCGTTCGCCCGCCACAGGGCCAAGAGGCGCGCGGCGTTGTTCTCGGCTTCGGGGTTGTTGCGTTTGCCCCAGCTCGGATGATCGATCGCCTTCTGCAGGTCGATCAGCAGCAGCACCGCTCCTGTGGGCACACCCACCGCCATGAAGGCTCGCTTTCAATGGTTCGCGCCGCTTAAAAGGCGCTTACTTGTCCAACTGCGGCCGGGGGAACAGCCCTTCGGCCGTCATGCGCTCCATCGTCTCGCCATAGAGTTTGTGCAACGCCGCCTGGTCCTTCATGGGGTCCTGGAAGCGGTTGGGCGGGGTAATGGTGCGCTTGTATTCAGTATAAAGCTCGGTGCGCATTTGCGCGATCATATTAAACGCGTTGCGGCTATGGCGGTGGGCCCGTAGCTGCTCGATATCAATCAGCCCCCGGGTTTTCATGCTTTCGCCCGGCGCGACTGTCTCGTTAATGGTGGTGCCCATATAGTTGATGATCTTGGTGCCGCCGGCGTTGGTCGATTCAAGGTAACCGCGCCGGCTTACCCAGCCGCCGGTGTTGGTGGAAATGACGTAGCAATTGTTCTCAAACGCACGGGCGTGTTTGCAGGCCGTCCAGCCGGGGAAGTCGGGCGAATCGCCTGTCGGGTGCAGCAGCACCTCGGCCCCCTTCATGGCGAACATGCGCGCTACCTCGGGCTTGGAGATTTCCATGCAGGGGAAGGTGGCGATGCGGCCCAGTTCGGTGTCGGCCACGGGGAACAGCGCATCCCAGCCTTCCACCTGCACATAGGCATCCAGAAAATCGTGCGGGCTGGGGCTGATGTGGCTGTGCAGGCGGCGGTATTTCAGAATCACCTGACCTGACGGATTGACCAGGAACGAGCAGTTGAAATACCGCATGGGCCACTTGGGGTCGTACTCGTAGCAGTTGGCCCCCACGTATACTTTGTAGTCACGCGCAAACTGAAACAGCGGTTCCAACTCAGGCCCCGGCACTTCCACGCAGGCCACATCCAGCCAGCCCTTCACGCCGCGCGGCCAGCCGACCGGGGCCAGGGTTAAGAACATTTCGGGGAACGTCACCAGTTTTACGTCGCCCCGGCCGTTGCCTAAACCGCGCCGCGCCAAGAGCAAGGCCGCGTCCAGATTTTCCCGCATGATCGCGCGGCCTTCAGCAGGCGTTTCCACATCCCCGGTGATGGGCTTGATGATGGTCTGGCAAGCCAGCGCGTAATAGCGCGATAAAACTTCAACCGGTTTGGCGGCGGTCATATCAATGCCTTTTTAACAAGGGCCTCACACAAAACTTTTCTTATCCAGCGAATAGGCGGGCGGCACCAGGACGCCCTCGGCCTGTAAACGCGCGATGGTCTCGCGCCCTGCCTTGATATTCCCCATGTCGCCGCCGGTGGGGCCGTCTTTCCACAGTTCCTTGGGCCACATCTTTTTCTTCATGTACTGCACGGCGTGCACATGCGGCTGCAATTCCGCCAGGAAGTTCATCTGAACCTGACTGCGTTTTTGACGCAGGCGTTCGATCTCGATGTCGGCCTGTAGAATACATTCGCCCGTGGTCTCGGCGATGTTCACCACCCGTCCGGTGAAATCGATGATCTGGCTGCGCCCGCGCATGCGGTCGGTCGGAAAATCGCTGCCCAGGAATAAACCTTGATTCGCCGACACCACGTAGCAGAGGTTTTCATAGGCCCGCGAACGCTTGCCGATCTCCCAGCCGCCCACGTCCTCGACGAGAAACGGAGCCCGGCCCTCGGATGTGGGATGCAGAATGATCTCGGCCCCGTTCAAGGCCAGGCAGCGCGCGTTCTCGGGGATGTTGATGTCAAAGCACACCAGGCAGGCCATGCGGCCCAAGGGCGTGTCGACCACCGGCCACAGGGCGTCCTCGCCGTAGCGGGCGATGTATTCCGTCATCACGTCGCCGGGCTTGGTCTTGCCGGTGAAATCGTAGTGCTTGTGATATTTTAAGATCACCTTGCCTTCAGGCCCGCAGATGAAGGCGGTGTTCCAGTAGCGGTCGGGCCAGTCGTCCATCACCTCCCAGACCATGCCAGAGATGTACGAACCCGTGTTTTTGGCAAGCGTGCACAGGCGTTCCATCTCCGGCCCATCCATGCGGACACAGAGGAGATTGCGGTCCTGCTCGGTGTTGCGTACGCCGCCGGCGCCCGTCATGAAGAACTCGGGCAGCACGTAGATTTTCGAGGGGTTCCAGGCGTTCACCCGCTCGATCAGCTCAATGGCGCGGCTTAAGTTCTTTTCCTTGTGCGCGGGTTCGGCCGGTCCGCCCTTTTTCGGGTACACCGGCCAGACGTTCGTTTGCACACAGGCAGCCGTGTAGATGGGAACCATCAGACCCTCCCCCGAGGTGACGGACGCACGACGCTCTAGAAATTCACGTCGGAAATGACGTAGTTCTTCACGTTAGGAACGAAATCGCCCCGGATCACCTTCACGTGGTGGGCGTCCTTCTCGTAAATCTGCCGGTCGTCGTCATTGGCGAAGTCGGCGATCAGCAGCCACTCGAAGGGGGCCTTCTCGCTCTGGGGCAGCTTGTTCTTCTCGAGCATATAGCCCTTCACGACCGAGATGGTTTTCAGGGTCTGCATGGAGTCGATGATGCGCTTCTTCTCGTCGGCGCTCAGCTCGTCCTTCAAATTAAAGAGCACGGTATGGCGATGCATCATCTCTCCCCTATGATCACGTTGGATTCTCTGCCTATCCTAGCGGGCTGTGCTTGGTCACGGCAACGAAGCGGAGGGGGCATGGTCCGTCGTGCGGCTGTTTTAGCGGGCTCTTGGGGGTGTAAGCGGGTTGCGGGCGGCGTGGATCCGCAACCTGAGCCCGCATTTGTAACCGGTCCGCACCGACTCGAGGCCGCATGAACGCCACGCCCGCCCGGCCTCGCGAACTCACCCGCGTGCAGCAGTTGGGCTGGTCGGCGGGCGCCATCGGCACCGGCATCATGATCGGCGCTGTCTCCAACTACACGCTGTTCATCATGACCACGCTGATGGGTGTAGGCGCGGCCACGGCGGGCCTGCTGATCGGGCTCTCCAAGGTCTTCGATGTGCTTATCGATCCCATCATCGGGCGCGTCAGTGACCGCACCGATCATAAATGGGGCCGCAGGCGGCCGTTCCTGCTGGCGGGCGCGGCGTTAGCCCCTATAGGTTTTATCGCGCTGTTCAACGCGCCGCTGCTGACAAACGATGCGACAGCCGTGCCCTACATCGGCGTGGTGCTGCTGCTGATCGCGCTGGGCACGTCGCTGTTCATGGTGCCCTACATGGCCATGGCCGCCGAGATGACCCAGAGCTACAATGAACGCACGGTGTTGATGTCGCAGCGCGTGTTCTTCAACACGGTGGCGCTGTTAATGATGACCGTGATGCTGCCGGGTCTTATCCGGCGCTTCGGCGGCGGGGCCGAAGGCTACAGCGCCGCGGGCTTTGTCATGGCGGGGCTGGTGGCGTGGTTCTTCGCGCAGGCCTTCTGGTTTACGCGCCATACACGCACCGTCGCCAAGACGCCCGATGACGCCTACACCTTACGCGACCAGTTGAAATTCATCGCGGGCAACAGATCCTTCGCCGTGTTCATCGGCGCCAAGATTTGCAGCTTTCTTGCTCAGTCGTTCCTGCAGGGCACGCTGCTGCTCTACGGGCTTTACATCCTGGGCCGCGACGAGCGGTTTCTGGCCCCCTTCGGTGTGGGTTACACGCTCGGCAGCATTGTGGCCCTGCCGTTTTGGGCCTGGGGGATGACGCGGCTCATCAGCAAGCGGACCGCGTACATCATTTCCATCCTAGGCCTGGGGGTTGTGTTCCTGACGTGGCTGCTGGCCGGCCCCGCCGAGCCCACGTGGGTGGCTTTCGCGCGGTTCCTATTGGTGGGCGTATTCTCTGCGGGCAGCATGACGTCGGGCACCGCCATGTTGCCCGACATTATGGAACTGGACCGGCGAAAGTCCGGCGTGGGGCAGGAGGGGCTGTATGCTGCGGCGTATACATTGGTGGAGAATGTCGGCAGCGCCATCGGGCCCGTTATCCTGGGCGTCACCTTAAGCCTCACGGGCTTCATCTCCACCAAGGGCGGTGGGCTGGTGGAGCAGCCGCCCGGCGCGCTCATGGCGCTGACCATCTGCGTTTCTCTGGTGCCGGCGGGGTTTTCGATCATCGCGGCGCTGCTGATGCGCGGCTACACCGTCGAGCGGGAACTAAGCGCACTCAAACCCAACCCGTAAAGCCGCGACCAAGGCGCGGTTCCGGGTACTTTCCGCTGTTGGCCCATGAACTCCGCGCGTTAGTGTGCGGCCTCATAGTCCGCAGGAGACACCGCATGAACCGCTTTATCTTTAGCGCCGTGGTCGCGCTTGGCCTGATGGCCGGCGCCGCACAGGCCTCGACCGTTCTCATCACCGGCACCAATCGCGGCATCGGCCTCGAGTTCGTCAAGCAGTATGCCGAGAAGGGTTGGGACGTGATCGCCACGGCCCGCAACCCCGACAAGGCCGATGAACTTCAGGCCCTGGCCAAGAAACACAAGAAGGTGAAAGTCGAGAAGCTGGATGTCACCGACATCGCCCAGATTGAAGCGCTCGCCGCCAAGTACAAAAGCCAGCCCGTGGATGTGCTGATCAACAACGCGGGCACCTTGGGCGACGTGCCCAAGCAGACCATCGGCGCGCTGGACCAGGCGGAATTCGTGAGCGTGCTGAACGCGAATGCTTTTGGTGCCCTGAAACTCACCGAGGCCTTCAAGGCCAACCTGGCCGCAAGCCAGATGAAAAAAGCCTTCGGCATGACCAGCGGCTTGGGCTCGTCGGAGCTGACGGCGCGGCGCGGGGGCTTCTATGCCTACCGCATGAGCAAGGCCGCCGTGAACATCGGCTTCCGCGCGCTCGCCGCCGACTGGAAGGCCGATGGAATCATGGTCGGCATCATCGCGCCCGGCATGGTGGAGACCGACCTCTTGCGCGCTTCCAACTTCCCGGGCAAGGGCATCAGCACCCAGGAAAGCGTTGCGGGCATGATCAAGGTCATCGACGGCATGACGTTC
This sequence comes from Rhodospirillaceae bacterium, assembly GCA_016793085.1. Classification (GTDB taxonomy): domain Bacteria; phylum Pseudomonadota; class Alphaproteobacteria; order Rhodospirillales; family Rhodospirillaceae. The sequence goes on along the minus strand of JAEUKM010000187.1, from coordinate 3,346 downwards.
GAAAACAACGGCAAGCCCGTCAACTACAACGGCGATACTATACCCTGGTAACGCACTACCGCTTTGAAATGACAAAGGGCCGCAGTGATGCGGCCCTTTTTGTTTTGATGTAATATCTATTTGTTCTTCAATCTATGCGACCATCCGTTATGAGTAAGAAGAGAGACAAATATGATCGTAAGCGGCAGCACTGGGTAGCCGAGTCTTATTTGCGAGCGTGGTGTGATAAGAAGGCATTAAATCTAACGCCATATGTTTGGCGCGTTAGCAAGGATGGCCAAACGATAAAGCCCAAGTCCCCCAAAAAAACCTTCTGTGAAAATGAACTTTACACGCTTAAGAAATCCGACGGCACCCGAGATTTAAAATTAGAATCGCTGCTCGCGTTTATTGAGCATGAATTCGCCATTATTCGGCAACAAAAGATTTACCCAAGCGCGGCATTAACGGCGGATGACGTTGGAATTGTTAAATGGTTTATGGCTGCGCAGCAGTGCCGAACTCCGCAGTTTCGTGATCACTGGTCAAAGCAGTTAGGCAAGGCGGCGGACTTTGGACGTGAGATGACTGCTAAGATTGCTGCAATGTCGCCAGAGGAGCGAAAAAATTTATCGAAAATAAGTGCTCCGTCAGAAGGTAGAGGCATCCCGCTAGATGAGATGATTAAAGCAGCGGAACGTCCACTACTGACGATAGCGCCTATTACAATGCAGACATTGTTTACTATCTTCGATCGAATGAACTTATCCATTTTTCACGTGGAGGATGACGTTGGTTTTATTACCTCTGACGCTCCATGTGTTTCATTTGATGTAGAGTGGTACAAAGCGCCAGTAATGCTCCGCCGAGGAGTCGCCTTACGCTCACCCACAGTTGAAGTATCGATGCCGCTTTCTCCCGCGCATATCGCAGTTATCTCTCATCGCGCGGATTATCCAGGAATAACAAAAGTTCCCGATTCGCTTAAAGATACCTTTCTTGATGAATACAACCGTCGAACTCGTTTTCACTGTCACAAAGAATTTGTGGTTAATTCTAAGGTCATAAAGGGCATTTGGTTTGATCGCGGTAAGGTGCCGCCCGGATACGAAGACATAATTGAAGATCAATAAGCCAGTAAAACTTACGCCCCCGGGCAACTGACACCAGTGCCGCCCAGGCCGCAGTAGCCGCCGGGGTTTTTCTCCAGATACTGCTGGTGGTACTCCTCGGCGTAGAAGAATTCCGGCGCGTCCAGGATTTCCGTGGTGATGGCGCCCAGGCCTTTTGCCTCCAGGGCCTTGGCGTAAGCGGCTTTGGATGTTTCAGCCGCTTTGCGCTGGGCGGGCGAGTAAACGTAGATGCCTGAGCGGTACTGCGTGCCGACATCGTTGCCCTGGCGCATGCCTTGCGTCGGGTTGTGGCTTTCCCAGAATGCTTTCAGCAGCGCATCGTATGTCACGACCTTCGGGTCATAGACCACGCGCACCACTTCGTTGTGGCCGGTCTGGCCCGTGCACACTTCTTTATAGGTCGGGTTGGGCGTAAAGCCCGCCGCGTAGCCCACGTGCGTCGAATACACGCCGGGGATTTTCCAGAATAAACGCTCGGCCCCCCAGAAGCAGCCCAGGCCGAACAGCGCGGTCTCCAGGCCCGGCGGGAACGGCTCGGTCAGGCGGTTGCCGTTGACGAAGTGAGTCTCGGGCACGGGCATTTTTGTGGTGCGGCCGGGCAGGGCGTCGGCCTTGGCGGGCCTGGCGGCTTTGGCGCGGCTGAGGAACATGCGGGGGCTCCTGGGAATTACGAAGGCGTGATCTTAGCACCATAGATAATGCGGGCGCGTGCGTTTCGGTAGGGGTGTGAAAACCCATGAAATGGCTCAGGTTTTAAAAGGGCCCGGGCTATGGCAGCGTAGCCGCGTGGGATAGGGGGGGCCGCCGATGCGCGCATTCATAATGTTCAGTTTGCTGTGGGCCGCACCTGTGCTGGCCGACGATCCGCCGCGCGCATTTAAAGCCCAGACATTCAAAGATTGCGCCGATTGCCCCGAGCTGGTGACGGTGCCGGGTGGCGCGTTCGTCATGGGCTCCACGGCTGAGGAAGCTTTGGGCGAGGGCACGCCCGAACGCGATGCGGCCAACGAGCGGCCGAAGCACGCCGTCACCATCGCCAAGCCCTTCGCGGTGATGAAGTTCGAGGTGACGCGCAAAGAGTTCGCGGCGTTCGTCGCGGCGACGAAACACACCCCGCAAGAGGGCTGCAAAATCTGGGATGCGGAGAAGAATGCCTGGGGCATCATGGATGCGGATGCAAGCTGGCGGAACCCAGGATTTGCGCAAGGAGATGATCACCCTGTCGTGTGCGTGGCCTGGCCCGATGCAATCACATACGCCGCGTGGCTGTCGGCCAAAGCGGGGCACAAGTACCGGCTGCTGAGTGACGCTGAGTTTGAGTGGCTGCTGCGGGCGGGCACCACAACTTTGCGCTGGTGGGGCGATGGCCGCGCTGATGCTTGCACATATGCCAACGTGTCGGACCTGACCAAGGCCGAGACGCTGAAAATTTCTGCCGACCCCGCCACCACTTTTCAATGCAAGGACGGGTTTACGTTCACCGCGCCCGTGGGCTCGTTCAAATCGAACCCGTTCGGTGTGCATGATCTCTATGGTAATGCGTGGGAGTGGGTGCAGGATTGCTTCGCGCGCAGCTACGACGGTGCGCCCACGGATGGATCGGCCCGCGAGGACGGCGACTGCTCCGAGCGCGTCATTCGCGGCGGGGCGTGGCATGCCGACCCGTGGTACATCCGCGCGGCCAAGCACGACTGGGCGCCGCCCGAGCTGAACACCGCGCGGGTGGGCTTCCGGCTTGCGCGGGATTTGGCGCCTTAGCGCGTCATGGCGCGGATGACCGCGTTGGGCAGGGCCGTATCGTCCCAGTCGATGCGGGCCCGGCCCAGGCGCGCGATCACCAGGTCATGCGCGCGGCTAATGTAGACGCGCTGGCCGCCGAAGCCGTCGAAGAAAAACATATCGGGGTCCAGCCACGGCTCGGCGGAGGGCACGAAGGGGCCGTCCTTGGCGGCAGTGTACCAGCGCTGCTTTTCAAACGGCGTCGCGCGCCAGATTTGCAGGCCGTAGCTTGCATTGGCGGCCGAAGGTGCGGTCATGGTGTCGATCCAGGCGGTGGGTACGATACGCTTGCCCGCGAACACGCCGCCGTCCTTCAACATAACACCAAAGCGCAGCCAGTCCTCGGGCCGCGCGAACAGCGAGCCCGACGTGCGCGCCATGCCGCCCGGCGCATCAAGCCACACATAGGCATCGCCGGCCCCCAGGGGCGCCCACAGCTTTTCCGACAGCAGTGC
>JAEUKM010000386.1 GCA_016793085.1 Rhodospirillaceae bacterium | reverse complement strand
CCAGGCTTGGCAACGCGCGCGACCTCGGACAGGTAGAACAGATGGTCTTTTTCACACATGTGCGAAAAGACCGATATGGAAACGATGTAGTCGAACTGTCGGGCCTCGAGCGGCCAGGCCCGGCGCGGCTTGGTGTGGAACGCTTTGACGTATTTCAGCGTCCGCGCCACCCAGGCGACGTTGTTGCTGTCGACGTCGATCCCCGTATAGCGGCCGCGAAATCCCTTGAACATGCGCGCCAATCGGCCGGCGCCGACGCCGAAATCCAGCACGTCCGCGAAGTCAGACAGGGGCTGCGGGCTAGCCGCGCTGAGCGCTTTGAAAATATCGTGGCCGTGAGCGGCGAAGGCGATGGGATCGGTCAGGCCAGTCGTCACTTGCATGCGGTCGGGCGGCGGAAAGGGTGCGGCCAGCGCCAAATGTTCATAGGATTCAAACGCTCCGGCCCGGTTGAACTCCAGCCAGTCTGAAAGGTCGCTATGAATGCCATCCCGGACACGCGCAAGGTCGAAACTCATTGGCACTGCCTTAAGAAGCCGCCCTTCAACGTGGCCAGAACTCGGATAAAGAGGGCCTTTTGTACCTGCACCCCCCGCAGGCGCAAGTGCCTTTATTATAAGCCATTTTGGCCATTTCAGGGCGCGCGGAAGCCGCCGCGGGCGGCCCCCAACCCGTTGGCCGGGCTGATCTATCCACCGCCCTGCCAGGCCGGCTTATCCTCAGCGCGGGCGAGCCGTATCAGACACTTATAAGTGCATAGGCCACAGACGCGCTGCTGCCGTATCTTGATGAGACATCGAATTTGTCCTGCCGGGAGGTTCCATCATGTCCGCCGATCTGTCGCCCCAAGCTGCTTTCGAAGCCCCCGACAAAGCCAAGGGCCCGCCGCCGGGTGTCGGCGCCGGAGGCCCGCAGCAGGGGGCCGGCGCCGGAGGTCCGCCGCCGGGAGTTGCCGGGAACGGCCGCCCCAACCCGACGCTGGCCATGAAATCGGGCATCGAGGGCCGTGAGAAGGAATTCGGCGAAGCGGTGGGCGTGCTGTTGAAGACCTTCATGGACACGATGCCCTACGTGCATGAGTTCAACGACGCCGTGGTGAAGTCGCACCTGTCGCACATCCAGTTCGCCAAGCGCCATAATCTGCTGAAGGAAATGATCGAGGACGATCAGAAAACGATGAGTCCGATGCTGGGGCGCGTACGCAAGGCCATCGAACAGACGGGCAACAAGGAACTGGCGATGATCGCCATGTTCGAGCGCACCAGTTGCTTCTATCAGATGGTCGCCACCTATCATTCCGAAACCGGCAAGCGCGTCTGGAAAAGCCCTTTCGGCCTGGTTCTGGACATGGGCACGCGCATCGGCCAGTTCGACATGACCGAGCAGGAAATTCACGATGTCTGGCTGAAACCCCGGCTTTACGGCTACGCCGAGCAGTTGGGCGTGAAAATCAAGGTCACCGATACGCTGGGTGACGACAAGATGATCAGCTGCGAACTGGTGGACTAACCGAAAGAAGAATCCATGAAGCGGCGGCGGCGTGATACGCCGCCGTTTTATTTTTTCTTCTTCTCGATCAGGTGGAGGCGCACGTCCTCGAACACGGGCGCGTAACCGGTCACACCGCGCGCGACGCCGTCGAACTCCATGCCCTGCCATAGCATGATGCCGGGTGGGTTCTCGCGTTCGAGCTGCGCCACTTGCCTGTACTGGGCCTCGCGCTTCGCGGCGTTGTTCTCGGCCAAGGCCGCCTGCAACGCCGGCATCACGATAGGATCGCAATGAAACGCCGCCCGGCCTTGCGTCAGGCCAGCGCACGTGCGGTGCCTGTAATCGGCCAGCGCGTCGAACCCGCGGGTGAACATGGTGAACATATCCACCGTCAGCTTACCGAAGAACAAATCCTGCATCTGGGTCATCTGCGGACGCGGCACCAGTTCCAGGTCTATGCCCACATTTTGCAGGTCTGCCGCGATTTGCTGGTAGTACAGCGTGTCGCTGGCCCGCGCGCCCACGGCCACGCCGGCTTGCAGTTTCAAGCCGTCCTTATAGCCGGCCGCCGCCAGAAGCTCGCGCGCCTTCACAGGATCATAAGGGTATGGCTTGAGCGTAGAATCATAACCAAACGCCCCCGGGAACGTCAGTTGCGCCGCAGCGTCGGTGGACCCGCCCAACACCTGATCGATGATGGTCTGCCGGTCGACCGCATAGTTCAACGCCTGACGCACGCGCGGGTCTTTCAGCGGCGAGTTGGGCACCATCGCCGTGTTCACCGCCAGGAACGACACCGTAGGCGTTAAGCGGTTCACCAGCGTAGCCCCCACTTCACGCAATGAACTCTCGTGCTCGAGCGACAGGCCTAGGGCGAAGTCGATAGCGCCCGAGACCAGCGCTTGCAGGCGGGCGGTTTCCTCGGGGATTTCGCGGATTTCAAGGCCCGCGACTTTCGGCGCGCGCCAGGAATTGGGGTTGGCCGCCATCACCACACGCCCCTCGGTCCATGACGTGACGGTAAAAGGCCCCGTGCCGATGGGATTGTCCTTGAAGCCGTCGGCGCCCAGGTTGGTGAAGGCGTTGGGGGCCGGGATGCGCCAGGCCGAGACGTGCAACGGAAACAGCGCGTCTGCTTCGTTCAGATGCACGCGCACGGTCAGATCATCTACCTTCTCGGCACGGTCCACCTGATACAGGGTACTGCCGATGGTTTCGCTGCGGCCCTTGGGCGTATTCATGTAGGCCGCAGACACCACCAGCGCATCGGCGGTCAATGGCTCGCCGTTCGAGAAGGCCACGCCCTGGCGCAGCGTCAACACCCAGGTCTTGGGGTCTTGCGCCTTCCACGACACCGCCAGCGCCGGCAGCACCTCGCCTTTTTCGCCGATAGTCGTCAGCGTGTCGTAGACGGCCTGATGCGCCATCACCGAGGGCAGCGTAATGCCCTGGTACGGATCGCCGCGGCGGAACGACAGAAAGCCCATGCCGATGCGTAAGGTTTCATCGGCAGCGGCGGCCGGATAGGCGGCCAGAACAGCGGCGGCAAGGCACAGCAGTGGGCGGATCATGACGCTCCTTGGGCCGGAACCGCCTGTGGGCGCCGGCCTATTTGCGATGATTGACCGGCAAATCAAGCGCGGCAAGGTCGATCCGCTGACCGTCCTTGATGACGGCGCTGATCGCCCGGAAGTTCTTTACATCCTGCGCGGGGTCGGCATCCAGCAAAAGCAGATCGGCCATCTTGCCGGGTGTGACCGAGCCCATCTCGGCCTCTTTACCCAAGTATTTCGCGTTGTTGAGGGTGGCGATCTGGATGCAGTCGAAAGCGGGCACGCCCGCCTTGGCCAGCAACTCCAGTTCCTGATGCACAGCCGGGCCGAAAGCGCGGTCGGTGCCAAGCGCCAGCACCGCGCCCGCCTGGTGCAGCCGGCGGATGTTGTCGAGCGCATAGGGCACCATCAGCTTGAACATGGGTGACATGCCCGAGGTGATGTAGCGCTGGCGTTCGCTGGTTTTGCCGCGTTCGCGCTCGGCGGGTTCGATCACGGCGGCCATCAGGGGTTCGTCGAAGAACCCAGGATCATCGGCCACGCGGGCGATATTGTTGAACACGACGATGGTGGTGGAGATGGGGATTTTCCGCGCCGCCGCCAGGCCGACGAATTCATCGTTGGCCAGACTGCGCATAACCGGATGCGCCAGCGCATCAACGCCAGCGGCGATGGCGGTTTCGGCGTCCCACTCGGCGGAAATGTGAACCGTGGCGCGCACGCCGTTAGCATGGGCGTAGTCGACCACGCGCTTGAACGCCTCGGGCGTAAACGTGGGCACGGCCTTGTTGAAGAACAGACCCTGCCGGTCGAGAATCAGCTTCAGCATGTCGGGCTTATAGGCAAAGCGCGCATCAAGGTCGGCCTTGGCCTGGTCCCAGTCGGCCACCTTCAAGGCCGATGCGCCCGAAGCATAGCCGCCGGGTACGCTGATGGTGCCACCGCCCGCGAAGATGCGCGGAGCGGTGATTTTGCCTGCGCGCTCGTCGGCGCGCATGGCGAAAATGAAGTCGGTGTTGTTGCCAGAGTCATAGATGGATGTGACGCCGCTATACAGGTAGCCGTGCAGCGTCTTCGTGGCGGTGGCCTTGTCCATCGTCATCTTGCGTTCGCCCGGGGCCGTGACCGCCCCGACCTGACCGCCGGGCAAATGGATGTGGCTGTCGATCAGGCCCGGCATCAGGAATTTGTCCGTGCCGTCAATGACGGCTGCGCGCGCCTTGATGTGGCCTGCCGATACTTGGGCAATCTTGCCGTTCTTTACCAACACATCGGTGTTGGGCTGAGCGGCCGCCCCTGTGCCGTCGTAAAGTGTGACGTTGCGGATCAGCAGGTCTTTCGATTGCACCGGCACGGCGGCCACCGCGCACACAGCCCCGCACACAGCCAAAAGCAACGGGATCGAACTAACTCGCGTCATGGGCCCCTCCCCGCCTGATGGGATGAGCCTACGCCTGGACACCCCGTCACGCCTGAACAGACGGACTGGGTGTTTCCTGAGCGGGCCGGTCAGCGTTTTGAGCTTGCCAAAGGCTTTTAAAAATCGGTCGCGAGGTAAATCGAGACGTTGCGGGCCTGGTTGAACTGGAAGGTGTGGTCGCCCAGCACGCGGTAGCCGAACTTGTTGAAGATGTTGTACCAGCGCATGCGGACCGTGGTGGCGTTGCCGCCCACCTCGAACCGGTAGCGGGCCCCAATATCCAAGACGGCGCGGCCTGGTGTTTCGACGCGGTTGTCCACCGAGGCCGTGCGGGTGGCGATGTTCTGGGCCAGACCATCGATGGACAGCCCCTCGACCCACGGCACCTTGTAGTCAAAGCTGGCGCGGATGGTGCGGCCCGTCTGCCCCACGGGATTGCGGCCGATCTCGCCGCGTTCGACAGGCTCGCCGGTTACCCGCGGGTTCATCAGCACGCCGCCCAGAACCACCGTGAAATTCGGGAACACCTCGCCCGTCAGCGAAAACTCGAGGCCCCGGTGCTGGACCTCGCCCAGTTCGCGGAAGAAGCGCGTGTTGTCGAAGGCAAAGTAAGGCTTGCGCACGTCGAAGACGCCCGTGACCAACTTCAGCTTGTCGGTCAGCGAAAACCGCGCGCCCGCTTCCACCTGGCGCGTCAGAATGGCAGGCAGCACGGCAAAGCGGTTGGTGGCCTCGGCAGGCGCATTGCCGCTCTCCTCAAGGCCCTTGGTGTAGCCGCCGTAGACAGCGATTTGCGAGGTCACGAACCAAGCCGCCGAGGCGTTCCATAGCCAGGGTTTGTCCTGGCGGACCGAGCGCACGAACACGGGCGTCTGCTGGACGTTGGTTTTCTTGTAATCGGTGCGCTGCAAGCCCGCGCTCAGTTCGCCCACGCCCGCCCAAATACCTTGATAACCGACACCCACGGTGCCCTGCTTCACTTCATCGAGATCATGCGGACCGTAGTTGAACGTCAGCGGCGCTTCTTGGTCGCTCACGCCGATGAAACCCGGTCCCAGCGATTTCACGTCCGCACCGCCCGAGCGCGCGTTCACGTCGCGCCCGCGCAAGGCCACATGGAACACGTGCTTGCGCTTGTTTTCGATGAAATTGTACGAGGCGCGCACCTCGCCGCTGGTGGAGGCAAAACGCTGGTCCTGGCGTGCGATGATGATGCGGTTACCCTGGCCGGTGGGTGTGACCCCCAACAGAAGCTCCGTGAAGCCCTGGTCGGCCACGAACCGCGATTGGAACAGGCCCGTCTGGAACTGCCACGCGCCCATCGTGGTCTTGGCCACGACGCCGTGATTCTGCGAGTGGCCTTTGTTGTCGGCCCAATCCTGCGAATAGAACGAGCGGCGCTTGCCGCGCGGCGGCACGTAATCGCCGCCGGAAATGATGAGCGGGGCCGACTCCTCGTTCCAGTAATGAAACCGGCTGAAGAAAGGAATGACTTCCACGTTGTCGCTGGGGGTCCAGCGCAGACTGGTGCCGACCGAAGCGAAATCGCCGTCGGCCCCGTCGAAAAACTCTTCGTGACGCCGCGCCGCGCCGAACACCAGGCCCAGCTTGTCGCCCACCAGCGGCCATTTGGTGTCGAGTTCCACATAAGGACCGCCGTAAACGCCCGTGCCCGCCACCGCGCTGATGACGCGTTTATCGCCGGGTTTACGCAAGCTGTTGTCGACGATGCCCGTGGGCGCCGGGAACAGGTAGCCCAGCGTGGTCAGGCCCACACGCACGCGGGTGTTGTCGACTAGGCGGTCGCTGAGTTCGTCTTGCTGGTCGAAATAAAGGCCTTCGATGCGCACGTTGCCGGCATCAATCGGCGAGAACCCGCGCGCTTCATACGGGTTGTACAGCCCGACACTTTCGTTGCCGATGCTGCTGCCGAAGGCGTCTTCGGCCGAGGTGGTGGCGTTGTCGTCGGCGCGTTGGGCCACAGCCTCCACCGGCGCGAAGAACATACCTGCGATAACAATGCGCGCACGCCAGCCGCGCGGCGAAAACCTGATGTGACCCAAGCGAAACCCTACAAAAACGGCCACGAAACCCGTGACCGAATCCCCAGAACCGACAGTTTGTCTTGCGACAAACATGCCACGCACACGGCAAAAACGAACGTTTCAAGTTGTTCATGCACGCAAACAGCAATCGCCATTTTTGCGGGAACACGCCATAAACGCGCCACATTTTCCGCGGCCCCGCGCTCATGAAAAACACGCTGCTTTATGTCGCCTGCGTTCTGGTCTGGAGTTTCAGCTGGTACGCAATTGCAATGCAGGTCGGAACGGTTCCGCTGGAAGTTTCAGTCGCGTACCGCTTCGGTCTCGCAGCTTTGGTACAATTCGCCTGGTGCGCCGCCACAGGCATCTCGCTCAGCCTGACCTGGAACCAGCACCTACATTGCGCGGCCTTGGGCACGATGATCTTCGGGGCCAATTTTGTCCTAGTATATTACGCCACCGCCGAGCTGCCGAGCGGACTGGTTTCGGTCGTGTTCTCGCTCATCACCGTCATCAACATCGTCAACGGGCGAATCTTTTTAGGACGCAAGAGCCCGCCGATTGTAT
>JAEUKM010000114.1 GCA_016793085.1 Rhodospirillaceae bacterium | reverse complement strand
ACCTGCCGCGCCGGGGCATCCGCTCCGGGCCCGGCGTTGAGCGACATGAACCGAGCGCTGACCGTCGTTCGTCAAAAATCAAACGGTTGTCTCTGTCCTTGAAAGGGCCTCCATGCGTGCATGGGGGCCCTCTTTTTTCGGGGTGGCCTCAAGCGGTGATGGACTTGTAGCGCAACCAGTCGGGGCCGATGGACTGCACCAGCGCCAGCACGGCGGTGCGGTCACCCTCGGGCACATCGCGCCAGGGCGTGATGGTGGTGCGGATGCTGAAAATCACCGCACCCGTGTCCGGCAGTTTCACGAACGACTGGCCTTCATGGCGAAAGTAAAAATCCGCATCCGCTTTTGTATTCACCGGCGGTATGGGGTCGGGCAGGTGCAGGGTAGGGGCCGACGCCAGCCCCCAGTTGGCGCGCTTGAAGCAGCGCCCGGGCCGCAGACGGTCCAGGAAGAAATCTACTTGCGCGCCCAACTTCTCGGCGTACTCGGGCACGGGGTCATGCACGGCAAGCATGGGTTTGCCCAGCTTTTCGGACAGCCGCCACCGGTTCGGGAAGCATATGACCCCAGCCGTCAGCAGGTACGGCCCGCTGCCGTCTTTGGTGAGGATGCAGATATCTTCCACGTAATTGCGGCCTACCAGCATCAACGCATCTCTGGCCGTGGTGGGCGGCGTCAGGCCGTCGCGGGCGGCTAGAATGCAGCCCAACTCCAGCGTGGCCGCTTCGCCCTGAGGTAAGAGGCCCAGGACCACACCGGGCACGTCTGAAATCAGGCGTGCGCGCAAGGCCAGCGTTTCGGCGTCGGCGGGCGCGCGTTCAAGCCACGCCGCCATCGGCGCGTTCTGCATGCTGATGGTGGTGGGGTGGCTGACCGGCATGGCTTGCGTTAGCGCTCGATGCGCATGAAGCGCGTGCGGTGCCAGTTACTGATGTTGTCGACATAGCCCTTCAACTGCGGGCCCACCAGGTTCTTGGTGGTGGTGAAGGTGAGCGGAATGGTGGCCGTATCGTTAAGGCCCTTCTGCTCGGCCTGGGCCAGAATGTCGGCGCGCTTTTTCAGGTCCAGCGTCTGCTTGGCCTGGCTCATCAGGGCGTCGTAGTCGGCGTTCTTGTAACCCGCGTAATTGAAAGCGCCGGCGTTGCCTTCCATCAGGTACAGGAACGTCTGCGGGTCGTTGTAATCGCCCACCCACGCCGCCCAGGCGACATCAAAGTCAAACGCCTGGATGACGTTGTAGTGCGTCTTGGGCTCGTTGGCTAAAGGCTTGGTGTCGATGCCCACTTCGCGCCACATGGTGGTGATGGCCGCCGCCGCACGGCGCGCGTCGTAACCCGTCATGGCTTTGAAGTCGAATTTCAACGGGTTGCCGGGGCCAAAGCCCGCCTCGGCCAGAAGGCGCTTGGCCTCGGCAATGCGCTTGGCCTCGGGCCAGTCGGCGAAATCCATGCGCGGCTTGAAGTTGCTCTCGTAGTTGTCGATGCCGGGAGGGACGAAGGAATAGGCCGGAACGCGTCCGTCGCGGTAAACCTTCTCGGCGTAAATCTCGCGTTTCAGGGCCAAAGACAGCGCACGGCGCACGCGCGGATCGTCGAAAGGTTTGCGGCGCGTATTGGCGACGATGTATTCGTTGGCCAGATACGTGTGGATGCGCCCCTGGCCCGGCATGTTGGCTTTCAGCCACGGAATTTGGTCCACCGGAAAGCCGCGGTTGGTGATGTTGGCGTCCAGCTCGCCCGCGCGGAAACGCGTCAGCGCCGCGCGCTCGTCCTCGGTGGGGTAGAAATACACCTCATCAATCGCCACTTTAGCGGCGTCATAGAACTTCGGATTCTTGACGATCTTCACATAGTCGTTGGCGATCCATTCGGCCAGCATGTAGGCCCCGCTGGAGACCATGTTCCCGGGCTTGGTCCATTCCTTGCCGAACTTGGTGACGACATGTTCCGGAAGCGGAAAGCTGGTGTAGTGGGTCAGCAGGCCGGGCAGGAAGGGTGCCGGCTGGGTCAGTTTCAGTTCCACCGTATAATCGTCGAGCGCCCGCACGCCCAGGGCCGTTAAGGGCTTCTTGCCCGCATTCACGTCCTCGGCGTTGTCGATGATGTAGAGCATCGAGGCGTATTTCGATGCGGTCTTGGGGTCCATGACCCGGCGCAGGCCGAACACGGCATCGGACGCCTTGATGGGCACGCCGTCGGACCAGGCCATGCCTTTGCGCAGCTTGAAGGTCCATGTCAGGCCGTCGGGGCTGGTGGTCCAGCTTTCCGCGATGCCGGGAATAGGGTGGGCTTGGGCGTCTTCGGTGGTCAGGCCCAGGAACAGGTCGCCGATAATGTGGTTTTCCCAGGCACTGCTGGCCAAGTGCGGGTCCAGCGTATCGGGCTCGGCGGCATTGCCGCGGTGAAACACCATTTTCGCTTCGGCCTGGACCAGCGGGGCAGCCGACAACAGCCCCACGGCGGCCACCAGGACCGCCACAACTCGGTAAAAACGCATCCCTTAATCCTTCAATTGTCCGCGGGAGGCGCTTTGCGCCGTACCCGTCATTTGGCCTGCACGTTAGCGGCTTTTGCGCCCCCAAACCATGCCGGAGCCTGTGGAAAAGTCATTGATATTGAACGGATTTTAATGTTGGACGGGCCTAGGGCACGATAACGTGATCGCCAAGCGTCCGGGGGGCTTTCCAGGCTGAAAGCAGCCTCCGGCATCAACACTGGGGATAAGGACGATCACATGCTTTCCATGACACGCCGTAGCTTTGCCATGGCGACGACCGCTGCTGCCGCTTTGGGTGTTCTGGCCGGATGCGGCGAGGGCAAACCGAGCCCAGAGGCGCTGGCGGCCGAAACCGCCAAGCTGAACGCCTGGCTGGAAGACCGCTTCAAGTTCTGGGTCGGCCGCAGCCCGATCTCGAAGGCCTACCTCGGCATCAAGGAAGACATGGGCAAGTGGGATGACATCAGCGAGGCCCACCAGCAGGAAGATTACGAACTGACGCAGAAAGACCTGGCCGACCTGAAGGCCAACTTCAAACCCGAGAAGCTGGATGACGCCGGTCAACTGAGCTTCCGGCTGTTCGATGCGCGTCTGACGCAGGAGATCGCCAACTTCAAATGGCGTCACCACGACTACCCGATCAACCAGATGTTCGGCTGGCAGTCGGAAATGCCGAGCTTCATGATCAACATCAACCGCGTCGCCAACAAGGACGAGGCGCTGTCTTACATCGAGCGCCTGAACGGCGTGCCGGTGCTGTTCGATCAGATCATCGACGGCCTGAAACTGCGCGACGGCATGGGCGTGCTGCCGCCCAAGTTCGTGTTCGAGCATGTTATCCGCGACAGCCGGAACGTCATAAAGGGCAAGCCTTTTGACGGAGACAAGGACAGCGCCCTGTTGGAAGACATCCGCGGCAAGATCGCCAAGCTTGATATTCCTGATGCGGAAAAAGCGGCCCTGACGGCGGATGCGGAAAAAGCGCTGCTGACGTCGGTGAAACCGGCCTACGAAAAACTGATCGGGGTGCTGGAAGACCAGGCCAAGCGCGCCACCACCGACGACGGGGTCTGGAAGCTGCCCGACGGCGAGGCCTACTACCAGCACATGCTGAAGCTGCACACTACCACCACCATGACGGCCCAGGAGATCCATGAATTTGGCCTGAAGGACGTGGCGCGCATTCACGGCGAGATTCAGGAGATCATGAAGAAAGTCGATTTCAAGGGCGACTTAAAGGCGTTCTTCAAGTTCATGCTGGACGACCCGCAATTCTATTACCCGCAGACACCCGAGGGCAAAGCGGCCTACGTGACCAAGGCGCAAGAGGTCATCAACGCCATGACGGCCAAGCTGGATGAGGCGTTCCTGACCAAACCGAAAGCAGCCCTCACCGTGAAGCCGGTGGAGCCCTTCCGCGAAGCCTCGGCGGGCATGGCCTTCTACCAGCCGCCGGGGGCTTTCGATGGCCGCCCAGGCACCTATTACGTCAACACCTACGACATGAAGGCCTTGGGCACCTACGAGCTGGAAGCCCTGGCCTACCACGAAGGCATTCCGGGCCATCACATGCAGATCACGATTGCCCAGGAACTGAAGGACGTGCCCAGCTTCCGCAAGTTCGGCAACAACTACACGGCCTACACCGAAGGTTGGGGCCTTTATGCCGAGCGGCTGGCCAAGGACATGGGCTTCTACCAGGACCCCTATTCGGACTTCGGGCGTCTGTCGATGGAACTGTGGCGCGCCTGCCGCCTGGTCGTCGATACGGGCATTCACGCGCCCCAATACAAATGGACGCGCGAGCAGGTGATCAAGTACCTCACCGACAACACACCCAATTCCGAATTCGATATCGTCAACTCGGCCGAGCGCTACATCGTCATGCCGGGCCAGGCCACGGCTTACAAGGTCGGCATGGAGAAAATCCTGGCCCTGCGCGAGGACGCCAAGGCCAAGCTGGGCGACAAGTTCAACCTGGGCGAATACCACGACGTGGTGCTGAAGGCGGGCGCCTTGCCGCTGACGGTGCTCGAAGAGCGCGTGGCCGGCTGGGTGAAAAGCAAAGCAGCCTAAAGTGAGACGGGGCGGCCATGACGGCATCCGACGCACAGGCCGCCCCAAGCTTTAATCAGGGCGGCTACATCCACACCTTTACGCCCGAAGAACAGCAGCGCTTGGTGGACCAGGCGCTGTTTCTCGAACCCTATCATCACGCGCTGGTTGATTTCGGCGCGGCGCAATCCATCCTGGAAGTGGGGTGCGGTGTCGGCGCGCAAATGAGCGTGCTGTTGCGCCGCTGGCCCCGGGCGCACCTCACAGGCGTTGAACCGTCGTCCACCCAGGTTGCGCGCGCCCGCACGCTCTTGGCTCCCGCCATCAGTGCCGGCCGCGCGAGCCTGCACCAGGCGCCGGGCGACGCCTTGCCCTTCGCCGATCAGAGTTTCGATGCCGCGTGCGTGTATTGGGTGTTCGAGCACGTGCCCGACCCCTTGCCCATCCTTGGCGAGGTTTTGCGGGTGCTGAAGCCGGGCGGGGTGTTCTACGCCACAGAAGTTTTCGACAAGGCCTTAAGCCTGTACCCGCCGTGCCCCGAGACCATGCGCTATTTCGGGGCGTTCATGGCGCTCCAGGCCGAGTTCGGCGGCGATCCCAATATCGGCATCCGGGTGCCGGGCCTTCTGGCCCAGGCGGGTTTTGAGCGCATCGGCATTACGGATGTCTCCCCGACCCTGGATGCACGCATGACCGTACCGGCTGATCGCGCGGCGTTCCTTGCCTATTTCGAGAATCTGCTGCTCAGTGGGGCCGGGCCGCTGATCGAGCGGGGCCGCATCGCCCCCAGCCAGATTGAGGCTGTAAAGCGCGATTTTGCGACGCTGAAGGCCGATCCCGCGGCGGTATTCAGCTATGGGGCCAAGCAAATCCAGGGTTTCAAGCCCGTCTAGAGCGCACCCGTTCAGCGCAGTTTCATGCTCATGAAAATGTGCGGGATGTCAGCTTCCACGAACTCGGGGCCCGAGGCGACGAAACCGAACTGCTCATAAAAACTGCGCACCTGAGTCTGCGCGTTCATGACCGCTTCGGTGGCCGGTCCTTGGCTTAGGTCGGCCATGACGCGCTCCATCAGCCGCCGCCCGATACCCAACCTGCGATATTGTTTCAGTGCCGCAACACGCTCGATTTTGATCACGCCGGGCTTGTAAAGCCGCACCCGCGCCGTGGCGGCCGGCACACCGTCCACGTACAGCAAGTAATGGGTGCAAATTGGGTCGAGATCGTCCCACTCCAGCGCGGGGGGCACGCGCTGCTCGTCGCAAAACACCACCCGCCGGATGGTATGGCAGAGGGCCTGGGCCGCGGTATCGGTGCCGGCAAGCTGGTCGATGCGGATATCCATGACGGATTCTCTTTACGGGCCTCACTTGCATGGTCCGACCTACCGCCTGCAGGCCGGAAGCGGGCTAACGTACCAAACAGTTGGCGAAACGCTTGAAATTTCTTATGGTTACGGTCTATTTGGCGCCGGGGGGCCGATCCGCGGCCCGCAGCCATACAGGGTTCTTGGCCGAAGCGAAACAAGACGTGACCGAGCCCATCCAAGAAAAGCACAAAATCTGGGACTCTTACTGGCACGATAGCCGCGTCCAATCCACAGTCGCTGAAAGCAGCCCCGAGGCCGAGGCCACGCTCGAGGCCCACTGGACCGAGTTTTTCAACGAGTTGCCCAACGGGGCGCAAATTCTCGACCTGGGCTGCGGTAACGGTGCGGTCGGCCTGATCGCCGCCCGGGTCTCCAAGGCAACGAACAAGAACTTCAAGATCATCGGCATCGATTCCGCGGCCATCGACCCGCCCAAATACGTGCCCAAGGAAGAACTGCTGAAAGAGATCGAGTTCAAGGGCCAGACCCCCATGGAGGTACTGCCGTTCGAGAACGGTCAGTTCGACGCCGTGGTCAGTCAGTACGCCATCGAGTTCGGCGACAGCCGCGCGCCCGGCGAAGCGGTGCGCGTCATGCGCCGCGGGGCCAAGTTCTGCGCCATCACCTTTGCCGCCAATACCGTGCCGGTGGTGCAATCGGCCAGCAAAATGCGCCAAAGCCAGTTCCTGATCACAGGCACCAAGCTGTTCGATGTGGCCACCGCCGTCTCGCAGGCGCTGCATCATATCGAAAAAGCCCCCCAGGAAGACGGCCAGCCGCGCGACACCAAGAAATACCTGCAGAAGTTCTCGGACGAGGTCGAGCGGACCATGGCCAAGTTCAAGCACGGCGACAGCGAGATCGTGGAAGCGGTCATTACCTCGCTGCAGCATGTCTTTGTTATCCGCAAGAGCACCGAGATCAACTCGCAGGTCAACATGATCGCGCTGATGAAAAAGCGCATCGGCAGCCACGTGGCGCGGCTCGACGCCATTACCCGCGCGGCCCTGGGCGACTCAGGCCTTCTGGGCTTCAAACGCAAGCTGAGCGATGCCGGCCTGATGAACGTGACCCACTCTCAGGTGATCGTCGAAGGCGTGGGCGTGGTGGGTCTGAAGGTCACGGGCACCCGCCAATAAAATCAGGCGGCTTCCGCCAGTTGCCGGTCAGCGCCCCTTTGCGGGCGCTTTTTTATTGGCCGCGCGGGGCGGCGCAAAAAGAAAGGGCGGCAGTTGCCTGCCGCCCTTCGGTTCGTTGAGTTTGCCTTACGGCTTAGAACTTCATCACGGTGCTGAGCGAGAAGAAACGCCCGATCGTGTCGTAGTTCTGCGGGAACGTGTTACCGCTGTTCGTGCCGGTCGTGCCGATGGTCTGGCCGACGTTCGGCGGATCCTTATCGAACAGGTTGTTGACCGCCAGCGCGATGCGGGCGTTCTCGGTGATGTCCCAGCCAGCCGAGATGTCAATGTAGTTGTAGTCCGGGATCGAAGCGAATGCCGGGAAGAAGTTCGTGCCACCCGGTTCTTCGATCACGCTGGAGATGTGGCGCCAGTTGTACGAGAAGTCGAAGTCACCCACGAACCACGTCGTACGCTGATTCCACTTGTACTTGTGAACGGGCTCTTCGCAAGCCACCGAGTAGTAGCCCATGCAGTCGCGACGGACTGAGCTGGGCGTCGGTTGCTGGAAGTAGCTGTTCATCTTGTTGCCCTGGAAGCTGATGGACAGGCGGCCCCACTTGGAGTCCGCGCCCATGTCTTCGAAAGCCACAGAGTAGGTCACGCCCAAATCCCAACCCGAGGTGTCGATCTGACCCAGGTTCGAAAGCGGACGGACGATACCCGGAGCCGTAGCACCGTTGAACGTGCCGTTTGACGGTTCACGCCGGACCTGGGCGCAAGCCGCGTTTAGCACGAGGCCGGGGTTGAAGGCCGTCGTGTAGCACTGGTCAAGAACGTCTGTGGCGGCCGGACGCTCGATGGCCTGGTTCAGAGCGATCTTGTAGTAGTCCAAGGTCAGGGCGAAGTTGTTGATGAACTCGGGTTCCCAAACGAAGCCCAAGGTCATGGTCTTGGCCTTTTCCGGGCCGAGAGCCGGGTTACCACCAGCGATGGTGTTCACCTGACCAGCGGACGGAGCCGGCAACTGACCGATCACCGTGACGGGCACGCCCGTCAGACGGCAAAGGTTGGACAGCGTACCAGCCGTATTGGCCTGGGCCTGGTTGATCAACGTGCCTTGGCAGGGGTCGACCGCCAAGTTGGTCAGACCCGACACCGCCGGGGCGAACAACTCGTTGACGTTCGGGGCGCGGGTTGCGCGCTGGCCCATACCACGGAAGCGAAGACCGGACACCGGCTCCCACTCGCCGCCGAATTTGGCACTGCCATACTCGTCGGACGCTGTGGTGGTGAACCGGGTGCGGCGGTAACCACCTTCGAAGTTCAGCTTTTCCATGAAGGGCTGGTCGGTGACCAACGGAATCACGGTTTCAGCGTACACTTCTTTCAGGTTGAACGTACCCGAGCGGTCCGGCAGCGGAGCGCCGGTGCCGAGCACTTCACCCTGGATCTGCGAAGAACCGTCGGACTGATTGGCCGCAAACAGCTTGCGGTATTCAGCACCGATGGCCAAGCCGATCGGCAGGCTGGCGAAGGGGCTCTTGAAGTCTTCGCCCAAGTCACCGGCCAAGTTGGCCGAGGCGACTTTCTGCGAGACTCTCTGACCCAAGATCGCGTTCAAGTTGATGAAGTTCAGCATCGGCTGGGTGATCGAACCCGCCGCGCCGAAGATGTTCAACGGGACGCAACCATTCGACGTGTTCGTACACGTCGTTGTGCTGACCGCACGCAGAGCTTGCTGAACCTTCGACAGCGAACCCCAGTTGCCGCGAATCTGCTTCTGGTCGGCTTCGCCGCGCGAGAAGTAGACGTCATAGCTCCAGTTCTCCGCGATGTCGCCGCGGACGCCGAGGG
>JAEUKM010000107.1 GCA_016793085.1 Rhodospirillaceae bacterium | reverse complement strand
AACCCATCCGGCGCGATCTGGACATCAACGACACGCAGTTCGCCTTTCTCGGCAGCCTCGCGTTCTCCATCTTCTACACGCTTATGGGCATTCCGTTGGCGCGGCTGGCGGACCAGACCAACCGCCGCAACCTGATGACGGCGGGTATTGCGTTTTGGAGTTTCATGACATCGCTGTGCGGCTTGGCGCGCGGCTTTTGGCCGCTGTTCGGCGCGCGTGTCGGCGTAGGCGTGGGCGAAGCGGCGCTGTCGCCCGCTGCATTTTCGCTCCTGGCCGACTATTTTCCGCGCAACGTGCTGGCGCGCGCCGTCAGCCTGTATTCCACCGGCGTTTATTTCGGCGCAGGGTTGGCGCTGGTCATCGGCGGAACGATTATTCAAATGGTCTCCAACGCGCCGCCGCAGGTTGTGCCGCTGTTGGGCGAGTTGCGCCCCTGGCAGCTCACGTTCATCGCCGTCGGCGCGTTAGGATTACCCATTGCGGTGCTGATGTTCACGGTGCGCGAGCCCAAGCGACGCGGCGCACCCGCAACCCCCGATGCCGCCGCCAGTTCCTGGCCCGCCTTGCGCACCTTCATGGGCCAGAACAAGCGCGCGCTGGTCTGCCACATCGGCGCCTTCACGCTCTATGGCATTGCGATTGGCAACTACCTCTTCTGGTCGCCCAGTTTCATCATGCGCACCTTCGGGTGGACCGCGCCCGAAGTGGGCGCCACGCTGGGCGTGATGATGCTGACGCTGGGCACGCTGGGGGTCTATTCCGGCGGCTGGCTCGCCGACCGCTTGACCCGGGCCGGGCACCCCGACGGCATTTTGCGCGCGGCCTTCATCGGTGTGTGCTGCGGCTTGCCCCTCATCGTGCTGACGCCCCTGATGAACAACGAAACCGTGGCCTTGATCGGCCTGGGCGGGGCGGTGTTCTTCCTCGCCTTCCCGCAAGGCTTGCCCGCGGCGGCGTTGCAGGTGATGACGCCCAATCCGCTCCGCGCGCAAATGACGGCGATTTACTTCTTCATCGGCAATCTTATTGCCAACGGCTTTGGCCCCATGCTCTCGGGCCTGATGACCGATTATGTGTTCGAGGATGCGGCCATGCTGCGCTATGCCTTGGCCATCGTCTGCGGCATCGCGGCGCCCTTGGGCATTTTACTGCTCTATATCGGGCTTCCGGCCTACAGGGCGGCGGTCTTGCGTGTGCAGCAGAACTAGGATTTCAATTCCGTCAGATCGCGGAAGTGCTCCAGCGCCTCAGGGTTCGCAAGAGCATCCGTGTTCTTGACGGGGCGGTTGTGAATCACTTCGCGCACGGCCAGTTCCACGATCTTGCCCGACTTGGTGCGCGGGATCGCGGCCACCGCGATGATCTTGGCGGGCACGTGGCGCGGCGTGCAGTTGCTGCGAATACGCAGCCTGATCTTGTCGCTCAGGGCTTTGTCTAGCACCGCGCCGGGCTTCAGCACCACGAATAGAATGACGCGCACGTCGTTGTCCCAATCCTGGCCGACGACAATGGCTTCCAGCACCTCATCCACGGCCTCGACCTGGCGGTAAATCTCCGCCGTGCCGATGCGCACGCCGCCAGGGTTCAATGTGGCATCCGAGCGCCCGTAAATCACAAACCCGCCGTTCTGCGTTTCCTCGGCCCAGTCGCCGTGGGTCCAGATGTTGGGAAAGCGCTCGAAGTAGGCGGCTTTATATTTCTTGTCGCCCGGATCGTTCCAGAAACCCACGGGCATGGAGGGGAAGGGCTGCGTGCACACCAGTTCGCCCTTTTCGCCGACAAGGCGGTTTCCATCTGCGTCATACACGCGGCTGGCCATGCCGAGTGCGGCGACTTGAATCTCGCCGCGATGGACGGGCAGGGTCGGCATGCCGCAGACGAAGCAGCCGACAATGTCGGTGCCGCCGGCAATAGATGCAAGATGCACGTCGGCCTTGATGGCCTGGTAGACGTAGTCGAAGGCTTCCGGGGCGAGCGGCGATCCTGTGCTGGCGACCGTGCGCACGGCGGACAAGTCGTGCGTCTTGGCCGGTTCGAGCCCCGCCTTCTTGATGGCGTCGATGAACTTGGCCGACGTGCCGAAGAAGGTGGCGCGTTCCTTAGCGGCGAAATCGAACAGCACGTTGTTATCGGGGTGCCCCGGCGAGCCGTCGAACAGCAGAATGGTGGCTTCCGAGGCCAGGGCCGTCACCAGCCAGTTCCACATCATCCAGCCGCAGGTGGTGAAGTAAAACACACGGTCGCCGGGCTTGATATCGCCGTGGTAGCGATGCTCTTTCAAGTGCTGCAACAGTGTGCCGCCATGACCGTGGACGATGCACTTGGGCACGCCGGTGGTGCCCGATGAGAACAGAATGAACAGCGGGTGGTCGAAGGGCACCTGTTCGAACGTCATCTTGCCCGGCCCGAAGTCGGCGATGGCCCCGTCCCACCACACCGCTTTGGGGAGTGTGAGGGAGGAGAGCATACCCGTCAGGAACGGTACGACGATGACCTGCTTGAGCGACGGCATGCGCGCCGCGATCTCGCCTGCTTTGTCCAGCACGCCGAAGCTTTTGCCGCCGTAGACGTAACCGTCCACCGTAAAAAGCACCTTGGGCTCGATCTGGCCGAAACGGTCCACCGCCCCGCCCACGCCGAAGTCGGGCGAGGCCGATGAAAATGTCGCCCCCAGCGAGACAGCCGCCAGCATGGCGATGACGGTCTCGGAGCAGTTGGGCATGTAGGCGGCGACACGGTCGCCTTTGCCCACACCGATAGCCTTCAGGGCCGCCGCCATACGCGATACCGCATCTATCGTGCGCTTGTAGGTCCACACGTCGCGCCTGCCGTCCTCGCGGGTGAACACCATCATCTCGGCGTCGGCTTTGCGGGGCCTCAATAAATTCTCGGCGTAGTTCAGTGTGGCTTCGGGGAACCACTTGGCCCCCGGCATTTTATCGCCCGCCTCCAGCACCACGTCGCCCGATTCACCGCGCACGCCGCAGGCGTCCCACAGGTGCAGCCAGAATTTCTCGGGCTCGGCCAGCGTCCAGCGGTGAAAGGCCGCGTAATCTGCGAAGCTGACGCTGTATTCGCGCGCCAATGCCGCCATCAGATGCGTGACGTTGGCCGATTCAATACGAGACTGCGAGGGAGACCAGAGAAGAGAGGACATGAAATAAATCGCCGGGCTTAAGGGCTGCGCCAAGGCCGGATCGTAAAAGCGCGTACATATATAAAGCGGGTCAAAACTGCCGTGCCGCTATAAAACGCCCGGCCCGGCAAAACAATCAATAATACTGTATCCCGGCTGCGAGAAATTCTTCGGGCGATGGATTGCAAGGTAAGGCTAAACCGCCATTGGCCAGGGCGTTTTCGATTTCGAGGCCTTTCCGAATTGACGGCCAGAATAAGTTGCGGTTACATCTTCCCGCGTGAGTTGAGTTGGGTCATGGGGGATACATGAAGCAAGTTTTGACAAGCGGCCTAAGCACAATTCTGCTGCTGGCGGGTCTTTCTGCAACTACACAAGCGCAAGAGACCGGCCCGAACATTGTGGGCAAGTACAGCACCGTGATTGTTCTCGATGGACTCCCGCAACCGATTTTCTTCGATATCAAAAGCCTCCGTCCGGGCGATAAAGAAGCCTTGCTTACAAATTACTCACCTCAGCGTAATTGTTCGGCCAGATCTTCTTATGGCGGATTTGTGGGTGGGTCTCACTTTTTCTATGTTGTTGAGCATGGCTGCGGTCACATAGGGCGTCAGTCGCACTTTAAACTCTCAGTGAATAGCAATGGCGAGCTCCTATACGAACTTGTAAACGAAAAAGGAGTTATTGAAACTGGCCTGCTGAAAAAGGGCTGATTACTTCCCGGCTAGGCCCACTTCGGCGATACCGATTTCACTACCGCCCCAGTTTTGCGTGATGCTGAGGCGCACCAGGGACGTGGTCACAGGCTCGAAAGTAATGAACTGAAATTCGGTCGAGCGGTGGACGGAGGCTTGCGTGATCATGCGAAAGTTGCCGTTTGCCTCCTGCGCGGAAACCGTAAGCGTCTTCACGTAATTGCGCGTGTCCACCCCTGCTGGCATTTTGATCATCACCGCGCCGATCGGCGCCAGGGCTCCTCCCGCCACTGAAATATCCAGCGTGAATGGCAGCAGAAAGGCCGGAAACGTGCCGAAGCTGCTGTCGCTGCGGTCGATGAGCGGAGCCATGGCCGTCTCTGCAGTGAAACTGCGCGGCAAGCTGCTTTTAACCGGACTCAGGCGATAGAACTTGTAGCTGTCGCCCACGGCTTCGGCGGCAGGGTAGCTGACCAGCAGGTCATCCGGCGCTTTTTGCGGCGCTGGGCTGGGGGTCGCGCCCGCGAAATACTGGCGCGTCAAATCCTCGATATAAGGCAGCGTTAAAATCAGCCCGGCCGTCGTGGCCGCGTCCACCGATTGCAGCATTCCGATCAGCTTATTGCCCGCATAAACAGCGCTGCCGCTCAAGCCCTGGAACAGGTTGTCGTTATTGCTGGCCGGACGCACCTGTATGTAGCGGCCGTCGACTTCCGCGATGCGCACGAAACGTTTGCTCAAACTGCCGTCGGCGTTGATTGTCTGCACCACAGCGTCGTTCTGGCTTTTGATGAATTCGGCGAACTTTCCAGTGTCGGCCCAAGGTGAGCAGCCCAAGTCACCGCCCGTCACACGCAAGGCGGCCAGATCGTCGGCGAACGTCGTGGCCAGTTCCGCCGTGCCCCGGCCCAGCCCTTCGCCTTTTAAAGTGACGCGGCTGGCCGCAGTCACGACATGCTCGGGCGTGAGCACATAGCACTCCTTGGCGATCTGGCGCAGAAGGCCCTGGCCCACATCGTTGGCTTGAATGTGCACCGACTGCGCCAGAAGCTGGCCGGGCAGCAGCAAGAAGGCGGCTTGCATCCGCAGCGCGGAGTGGTTCATCGCCGGGGCCGGTTCCGGTTGATACTTTTATCGATACGCGCCAGGGGCTTTTTTGCTGCAGCGCTCTGCCGTTTGACGCGAAAGACGGCAAGAATGCCCATCACCAGCAACGGCGCGATGGTGGAATAAAGAATGAAAGACCGCTGGTAGAACGAATCCGACATCAAACGCGACCACAGCAGCGGCTTGATGGCGTATCCGGCGGCGCCAAAACGCGATACTACGGCCATGCGCGCGGGAGCATGATAGGTAACCGCTATGTTGGGATCGCAGCCCAGCTTCAGGAACCCTGCTCCCAGTTGGCCGCGATCTGGCAAATAGTCGAATGACAGCCGGTCGCCCGCATCCAGCGCCCACGCGCCGGCCTCGAAGCGGTTTGGCGAAAGCAACTCACGGCCCAGCACTTTCACGCTGCCCGTCCGCAGAATCGGCGCGCGACCTTCGGCCTGATCGCCGACCTCCTTGCCGAGAACCAATGAACCCGCGATGGGCAGCACAGACTGAGGGCTTGCGCTGGTGCATGCGTTGAACGACAGGAATGCCGGTAGTCGCAGTTTCGCTGTTTGTGCGCCCTCGGTGGGCTCGAGCAGCACAAAGGTCTCAGCCTCTGCGCCCGCCGGAGGCAGGACGGTCACGGCCGGCGGCTCTTCGCCGATGCGTTCCACCAGCAGGCGGCTGTGCGGCGGAAAGCGCACACGCCCGCTGAAGGGTGCGACTACGCCATCGGCCCCCTCAATTTCGGCGGCCTCGACAATCCACGCGGGCTGTACCGCTTCAATATCGCCCACTTCGAGGTACTGCGTCTCTGCAACGACGCTATAGCTTGCGTCCCATTCGAATACGAAGGCTAAAAGCGCCAACATCAACGGGCTGATCAGAGCCACGGCGAAAAGCACCAGCCATTTTCTGGCTTTCAGCAAACTCGATATGTCATTCGACAACTCGACAAGGTTCATGCCGATACGCCGCCTTTA
>JAEUKM010000105.1 GCA_016793085.1 Rhodospirillaceae bacterium | reverse complement strand
GTCCGGCCCCTCCAGGGCATAGAACATCCACCAGCGGCTATTGTGCTTTACCACGCTGGCGTCAACGATAGGCCCGGTCATCAGGTCGCAGACTTTCTCCCATGCGGACGGAAAGGCTGTCGCGCGGTAGAGCGCGAGTGCGCCGGACTGGTGTGCCTCGGGCAGCATGTAAACATCTGCTCCATCCTCAATCAGGAACGGGTAGGACAGATGATGTGGTGTGCTCAGGGCTTCCCCCGAGGCGATCAGGCGAAAATCGGGGTCATAGGTGAAGTAATGAATAACACCGTGTTTATCGCGATAATCATAGTGCTCGGCCAACACGTGCAATTGCCCGGCGTGCCATAGCCCGAACGGGTCGGCCAGGAAACAGTACTCAGGCTGCGGCGGCAGCCATGTAACGCTGGCGGTACGTAACGCGCCGGGCGTGAAGGCGTGCGCCGCCGGGGCATGAAGAATGCCCGGGTGCCAGATATCGGTGCGATAGCCGAAATTCATTACTCTGGGCCCTCTGCAGCGATGCCGCCGCTGCGTCTATGTAGTATCACCTGGGGGGTGGGTGGTCCAGATTCATGCTGTTTACCGCTTACCGGAAACCGGTATAATCTGCCCATGATCGTTTCGTTTCGCGACAAAGATACTGCACAGTTTTTCAGCGGCGCGGATGTGGCGCGGTTCCGGGCCTTTGCGGGGCAGGCCAGCCGCCGCCTGCAAATTCTGGATAGTGCGACGACCACCCAGGATTTGGCCGCTTTGCGGTCCAATCGTTTCGAGGCTTTAAAAGGCGACCGTAAGGGTCAGTACAGCATCCGCATCAACCAGCAGTGGCGGATTTGTTTTACATTCAGGAATGGCGAGGCTCACGATGTCGAAATCGTCGACTATCATTAAAGCAGGGGCGAACCGCTTGGCCCCGGTTCACCCCGGCGCGGTGTTGCGCGATGAGCTTGAGGCGCGCGACCTCTCGGCCAGCGCCTTGGCCCGCGCGATCGGCGTGCCGGTCACGCGGGTGACGGATGTGCTGAATGCGCGGCGCGGCATCACCGCCGACACGGCTTTGCGTTTGGCGCGCTATTTCGGCGGCAGCGCCAATTTCTGGCTCAACCTTCAACAGAGCTATGACCTGAAAGTGGCGGAAGCCAGCATCGGAAAAACAATCCTGAAGCGCATCGCGCCGGCCGCGGCTTAAGCGGCTGGCTTATTTAAGTGTGATTAAAAGGCGCTCTTAATCGTGCCGCCGTCCACGCGCAGGGCCGCACCAGTGGTCGCTGACGAAAGCGGGCTTGCCACGTAGGCGACAAGGCTGGCCACTTCCTCGGGTGTCGCGAAGCGCTTGATCAGCGACGTAGGCCGCACCTTCTCGAAGAATTCCTTCTCGAACGCGTCGAAGGACTTGTTATCGGCTTTGGCCAGGGCATCGACGAAATCCACCACACCCCGCGATTTGGTGGGGCCGGGTAGAACGCTGTTGACGGTAATGCCCGTGCCCGCCACGGCCTCGGCAATGCCGCGGGCGATAGAAATCTGTGCGGATTTGGTCATGCCGTAATGGACCATCTCGGCCGGGATTTGCACGCCGCTTTCGCTGGAAATGAAAATGATGCGTCCCCAGTCGCGTTTTCTCATGCCGGGCAGGTAGGCGCGCGCCAGGCGCACGCCGCTGAGCACGTTGATTTCAAAAAAGCGCGTCCAGTCGGCATCGGGGATCTGCTCGAAATCCTTGGGCTCGAAGATGCCTAAGTTGTTGACGACGATATCCACGTCCGGGTGCGCCTTGGCCAGGGCGGCGGCTCCTTCGGCGGTGCTGAGGTCACCCGCGAAGCCGATCACTGAACCAAGCGGTTTCAGTTTACCGACAGCCTCATCGACGGCTTTTTGCGCGCGGCCATTGACGATCACGGCCGCACGCTCGCGCACCAGCGCTTCAGCGATCGCATACCCGATACCGGCAGTCGAGCCCGATACCAGGGCGCGTTTGTTTTTCAGTTGGAGATCCATGAGAAACGATCCTTGAGGGAAAGAGGGATGAATGATTGTACCCACCTAGGCAAGGCCCGCCAGCGGCGCAAGGCCCGGCAGTTCCTTCTCCGATTCCTGTGCCGCGTAGAAAGTTCGTACTGCCTTGTGTTGCTTCCGCAGGCAATTTCATGCTCTGTGTTGCGCAAGTATAGGGGCGGCATCATATGGCGGCAGTCCTGAGAAGGAGCCTGCCATGCGCCTGTCACCCGTTTTCGCGTTTATTTTAAGTGTCGCCGCCATGATCTCCGCGCCATCGCAGGCCGCCGCCGTGAAAGCCGGTGACTACCGCCTGACCTTCGCCACGCCCATCGGCGAACTGCCTTTTAACGTCAGGCTGGTCCAGGCCAAGGGTGCCTGGACGGCAACGCTCATCAACGGCGCCGAGCATGTGACGGCGGAAACGACCGCCGTGAAAGGCGATACGTTGACCCTCTCGTTCCCGTCGTACAATTCATCCTTGAGCGGCGTCCTGGCCGATGACGGCGCGTTCACGGGAAATGTGACGTTCACGCTGTCGTCGGGGCCTGCGGATTTTCAGGTCACCGGGCGTTTCGGCGAGACACACCGCTTTTCCAAGACGCTGGCCAAAGCCCGAACCAATCTGGCCGGGCGCTGGGCGCTAACCACTACATCGGCCGACGGCAAAACCGTGCGCAACGGCCTGTTCGAGCTGACGCAAAAAGGCGCGGTGGTGGACGGTACGGCCATGTTCGTGAACGCCGACAACCGCTTCCTCAACGGCGAGGCGCGCGAGGATGAGCTGTCGCTGTCCACGTTCGATGGCGGGCAGGGCTCGCTGTGGGTGGGTAAACTCAATCCTGACGGCACGCTGTCGGGCCAAAGCTGGTCGCCGCTGGTGGGCACCGTCGGAACTTGGGTTGCCAGGCGCGATGCCACAGCCAAGCTGGATGATGCTTATGGCCTGACCTACCTGAAGCCGGGCTACGATGCGTTCGCCTTCACGTTCCCCGATCTTGCGGGCAAGCCGGTGTCTCTCAGTGATGCGCACTTCAAAGGCAAGGTGACGGTGGTGACCATTGCTGGAAGCTGGTGCCCCACCTGCCACGACGAGGCAGCTTTCCTGTCAAAGTTCTATGACGCCAACAAGGCGCGCGGCTTCGAGGCCGTGGCTCTGATGTATGAGTACTCGCCCAAGCATGACGTGGCGGCTCAGGCCGCGCGCAACTTCGGCGCCCGGTATGGCGTGCATTATACGCAGCTGATCGCGGGCACGGCCGACAAGGCGGCTGCCAGCGCCACGCTGCCGATGATCAACGCCGTTCTGGTGTACCCCACCATGATCGTCGTGGACCGCCAGGGCCGCGTGCGGAAAATTCACACCGGATTCCCGGGTCCAGCCACGGGCGCGCATCATGAGCAATTCAAGGCGGAATTTACCGCGCTGATCGACAACCTGCTGGCGGAAAACGCCTCGTAAGCCCGCGCTTACTCCGCGGCGGCGGGCACGAAGGGGCAGTAATCCTCTTTTTCCACCAGGTCGTAGGCGAAGATCAGTTTAGCCATGCCGCACAGCACGGCCATAATGACGCCAAGCTCAACCAATTCGGCGTCGCTGAAGTGCTGCTTGGCGCGGGCGTACAGGGCCGGGGTGACATGACCTTTGGGGTTGGTCAGCACCATCACATCCGCGAGCGCCAGAGCCGCTTTTTCCTGAGCCGTGAATGGCCCCGTTTCGTAATTGCTCAGGCCGTCGATCTGCGTCTGGGTGATGCCCGCCGCGAGCGCCGCCACCGTGTCGGCGCGGTTGCAGAAGGCGCAGCCGTGGATGTTGGCCAGACGCAGGCGCACCAGTTCGACGATCTGTTTGGAAATACGTCCGCTGTAGAACACCTTTTTGTAAAAATCGTTGAGATACCAGTCAAAGATGTGCGGGGCGTTGCCGAACACTTCGATGAAAGTGGCATCTCCATGCAGTTTCATCGAGCCGTCCCAGGCCACCTGCATGTGTTCGGGCAGCTTTTCGCGGGGCACGCGAGCCAGCGGGCTGTTGGGCGTCATGGCGCTTCTCCGGTCAAGAACGGCTAAGGCATTGTACCCCCTTCCTGGCGGCGGACGAGCGCTTCGTCCCCACGCGTTCGTGCTTGGAGCGCAAAGCCGGGCTGACTAGAATACGGCGGATAGCGCATGAGGTGGTCATGAAACGCAGAACGGCCTTGGGTGTCGTCGGCGCCGGGGTTGTGGGCCCGGCCCTGATGGGGTTCAAATCCGTGGGCGCGGCCGCGCTGAAGCTCGACCCGCAGAACCCGGATCATGTCATGTTGATCCATCGCAAGTTGGCCTATTCCATGGCGGCCGATCCGGCCTTCATGTGGCTGAAGGCCACACGCTATGGGCTCGTCGACAGCAAACTGACGCCGTTCTGGGACATGCATGTGGGCCAGGCGTTCGCCACGAAAGACCTGCCCCGAGAAAAATATCCCGAGGGCGGCTATGAAGTGACGATGTGGGCCGGCATTTTCTATACCGACATCGCCACCGGAAAATTCCTGGATCACTTCCATAATCCGTTCACCGGTAAGACCGTGGCCATCCGGTATAATCCGCCGCGCGTGGTCAAGCGCGTCTACCGCAACCTGGTGGAAGAGCGCGAGCCTTTGAACCGGCCTGAGATGAACATCACACGGACGACCGGCGTGGGCCCGGCCTGGATCGAGAACGATATGGTCTGGGTACGCGGCGACACCGCGACGCGCATGGAGCCCAGGGAGCCAGAGAAGGCCCGCATGAGCCAGGTGAACGACTGGAGCACCTATAGCGGACGGTTGTCCGAAGTGGCCGACCCCCAAAACCCCAACCCGCGCGCGAACTGGATTTTCAACGACATTAACACCTGGCCCGCGTGGCTGGAGATGGGCGATCAGCCTGGCAACTATGTCTCGCGCGGGCTGGGTCAGAACGAACTGAAGTTCGAGAACATGCCGAGCGCCTGGCGCAAGATGCTGGCCGAGCAGTACCCCGGCTACGCCAAAGACCCCGTGGCCCCGTTAAAAACATAAGCGCTGAAGGCATAAGCATGCGAAGCATGACGATCATGGCGGCAGTTGCGGTGTGGCTGGGTGTGGGGGCTGCATTTGCGCAAAGCAGCGTAAGCAAAATCGAGATCGTCGAAGCCTGGGCGCGGCTGGTGGAGGAAGGGGCCGGTTTCACGAACGCCTACGTGGAACTTATCAACACCGGCGATGTCTCCGATACCCTGCTGGGGGTGACGTCGCCCTGGGCCGAACGCAGCCAGATCGTGCACTACGTCCACGATGGTTACGACATGAAGCTCACCCCGGTCACCAGCCTAAAGGTGCGCGCCAAGAACCGGCTGAAGCTGAGCCCGTCGGGCTACTTCATCCGGCTGGAGACGCTGACCAAGGCCATGCGCCCCGGCGTCGATATTCCGATCACCCTGCGGTTTGAGAAGGCCGGCATTGTTGAGGTTCAGGCCAAAGTGGGCAATCAGAAGCTCGGTAATCTCGATCCGTAGCAGATATCCAAACCTTGAGGACCCGCGTCATGGCCGCCCGCCCGACACCGCTGCCGCCCACGTTCGATAAGGTGCAACTGCACGGCGTTCTGCCGTCGGTCGATCACGATGAGGCGGCGCGGATGAATTTCACGTCCAGCATTTCGGCCTTCGTGAATTCGCAACTGTCGCCGGGCGTACGGCTGGCCTACGAACAGGATGTGAAACCCAAGGCCGAACAGGCGTTGGGCCGTGCGTTTAACGACGCCACGGAAATCCGCGACGCCATGACGGCGCACCCGTTCTACCAAACCTGGGCGGCGCTGCGCCGCAACAACCAGGAGAACGCCAAACAGATCGCGCTGGAAATCGCTGCGCGGCGCATGGCGTCTGTAAACGCGCGCACGGCGTCGCTCAACGCCGGCAAGAACACCCTGGCGCTGGATGAAACCGTGGCCGCACCCGCGTACCTGACGCAGGTTGAGAACCACTGTGCGCCGGGCGGTTACTTCGACACCTACGCGCCCGAGGATGTGACGGTCGCCGCCGCCTACGAAGTGGGCCTGTGGCCGGTGGGCATGGGCTCGCTGGGCCCGGCGGGCGAGGGCGGCGGACGCGCCGCCGTGAAGTGGGTGCGCGAGAAATTCCCCCAGTTCAAACCCAAGCGCATTCTGGATTTGGGGGCAGGCTGCGGCTCGAACACGTTGCCGCTGGCTGAAGGGTTCCCCGATGCCGAGGTGGTGGCCATGGACGCCTCCGCGCCGATGATGCGCTACGGCCACGCCCGCGCTCAGGCCATGGGTTACGGCAGCGTGCGCTTCGTGCAGGCGGCCATTGAAGCACTTGATCCCAAGGTGCACGGCACGTTCGACTGGGTGCACACCACCATGGTCTGGCACGAAACGAATGCGGATGCCCTGCGCGAGGGCTTCCGGCGCATTCACGCCGTACTCAATCCCGGCGGGCTGACCACGCACTTCGAGCAGCCGACCTTTACGCCCAATACCAAGCTGTTCGATCAGTTCCTGCGCGACTGGGACGCCTGGTACAACAACGAGCCCTTCTGGACCAAACTGCACCGCATGGACATGGTGGAGGAATTGGTGGCGGCGGGCTTCAGCGCGGATCGCATCGTCGACGGCAGCGCCAAGCCTCACATTCCGCCGGGCACGTATCCGGCCTGGTCGGGGCTGACCAGCCGCC
>JAEUKM010000094.1 GCA_016793085.1 Rhodospirillaceae bacterium | reverse complement strand
GCACGGCGGGGCTGGTCGCCGAATGGCATGCCGAGCATCACGCCCGCGTCGCGGCCGAAGCCTTCGCCGAGATCGAGGCCGACGTTCAGCCGGTCTTTGAAAAACTCAAACAAGGCAAGACAACGCTGACGCTCGACCCGGCCTTGCAGCCCGACAAATACTGGCTCTATCCGATTCACCGCACCACCGGCGGCTGGGACGGGCACCCGCACATGGGCTTCGTGCACGGCGAACTGATCCACCGCTACATCGTCGGCAAGCAACCGCGTCCGCCGGCGGCGGGCGGCATCGCCTCGGATATTTATGCCGTGCGCAAACAGTGCGCCGCGGAAGCGCCGCGCCGCGATTACAAAACAATCCTGGAATTCGGCTGCTCGTCGGGCCCCTATACGGCGAAGCTGGCCGAGGTGTTTCCGTCGGCCGCCATTCACGCCTGCGACATCTCCGCCGCCCAACTGCAGCAATGCCAGCGCAACGGTAATCATCTCGGTCAGGCCTGGACTCTGTTCCAGGCCGATGGCCGCGACACCAAGAGACCCGCCGCCAGTTACGACCTCGTCACCTCGTTCATCGTGTTGCATGAACTGCCGGTGGACGTGATCGGCGACATTTTGCGCGAAAGCTTCCGCGTGCTGAAGCCGGGCGGCGACCTCTTGCTCGGTGATGTCGCGCCCTACAGCGCCATGGACAAACTGGGCGCGTGGCGCACCGATTACCTGGCCAAGTTCGGCGGCGAGCCCTTCTGGCGCGCCTCATCGACCATGGACATGGTGGGGTTGATGCAAAAAGTCGGCTTCGCGGACGTGAAATATTACGGCGTGCAGCCCTTGAACTATCCGTGGGTCACCTACGGCCGCAAACCGGCTTAAGTTTTTTTGCTCTGAACGTCATGGCCAAGACCAAGCTGTACCCCGCTCACGCCCAGCCACGCCGCCGCAAGGCCTTGAAACCCGAGGATATCGACAAGGTGGGGCAGGCGATTCTGACTTTGGCGAAGGAATTGTGGGTCGTGAAAGACCGCCAGGCCGTTACCGAAGCGGTGCTGGCCAAACGCGGCATCGATATCAGCGAGGAGATTGCGCTGCACCAGCCTGATGCCGCACTGGAAGCAAAGCTCGCGGCCGAGCGCCAGAGCCTAGTGCGCAAAATTCTGCAGGACCTGACGGGCGATTATGATCCGCTGAGTTAGTCCATTGCGGCCACAGCGCGATGCATGGTGGTATCGCGTGTATTCATCTTGAATTCCTGATTATTTCGGTACGGCGTCAGTCTTACGCCAAGTGCGAAAAGTTTTATTTATATACCAAAGCTATAAATACGTTTTAACCATTGCTGAAAAAGGGCGGCTGTATCACGCTCTCAGGTGTGGAGGGCGTGCGATGAGGGGCGTGTCCAATACAAGCAATGATTCTGCGCTGCGCGCAGTCTTTGAAACTGCAGTCGACGGTGTCATTTTAATCGACGCGTCGGGTACGGTGCAGATGTTCAATCCTGCGTGTGAGCGCCTTTTTGGCTACATCGCAGCAGAGGTTATCGGGCAAAACGTCAAGATTCTGATGCCCGAACCTTATCATTCGGTGCACGACCAATACATCAGCAACTATCATCGTACTCATCAACGCAAGATCATCGGAATTGGCCGGGAAGTCGTAGGACGCCGTAAAGACGGCTCGACTTTTGCGATGGATCTCTCCGTCGGTGAAGCGCATCAAGACGGTGAGCCGATCTATGTCGGCGTTATCCATGATTTAACATCTCACTATGCCTCCGCCCAGGCGCTGCGCGAGAGCGAGACCCAACTGCGTGCCGTCTTAAACACAGCCGTCGACGGCGTGATTCTGATCGACTCGCGCGGAACGGTGAAGATGTTCAACCCCGCATGCGAAAGATTGTTCGGCTACGCTGCTGAAGAGGTGATCGGCCGCAACGTCAAGATGCTGATGCCGAAAAAGTTCAGCGATCAGCACGATACTTACTTGGCAAACTATCATCGCACGCATGATGCAAAGATCATAGGTATTGGGCGTGAAGTCGTCGGCCAACGCTAGGATGGCTCGACATTTCCGATGAACTTGTCGGTGGGGGAAGCCAAGCAAGATCAAGACTCGATTTTTATCGGCATTATTCATGATTTGACAGAGCGGAAGAAAACCGAGGAGCAACTGGTTCAGGCGCAAAAGATGGAGGCTGTGGGGCAGTTGTCGGGCGGTATTGCGCATGACTTCAATAACCTGCTGACCGTGATCCTGGGCAACTCCGAATTGCTTCATGAACGTTTGCGCGTGCGCGAAGATATGCAACGTCTGGCCGGGATGATCAGATCCGCAGCCGAGCGAGGAGCAGAGTTAACGCGACGATTACTGGCGTTCAGCAGGCGTCAGACGCTTCAACCTGTAGCGACTGATTGTAATCAACTTATCCTGAGCATGGATAATATGCTGCGCAGAACGCTTGGCGAAAACATTTTGATTGATCTATCGCTGTTCTCCAGCCTGCAGACAGCATTTGCCGACCCGGCGCAACTCGAATCCGCAATCTTGAATTTGGCCATCAACGCCAGAGACGCTATTCCGAAGGGAGGGCGCCTAACGATCGCGACGGCATTGATGCCGCTCGATCAGATCTACAGTCAGCAGCATCCTGAAGTGAAGCCGGGGCATTACGTCATGATTTCTGTCACTGATGATGGATGCGGCATGACGCCGGATGTGTTGGCCCGCGTGTTTGAGCCGTTTTACACGACCAAAGAAGTCGGCAAGGGTACAGGGCTCGGACTCAGTATGGTTTATGGCTTTATCAAGCAATCGAACGGGCATGTGTCGATATACAGCGAAGTCGGATTAGGCACTTCGGTTCGGCTATACCTGCCGATAGCGAGTACGGTTGCCGAAAACGTGAATTTTCAGCGAGCCGCTTTATCGCCCCACAACAGAGGGGAGGGGTTGGTACTGATTGCCGAGGATGATCCATTTGTACGTACGTACGCGGTCGAATGTATGGAATCCTTGGGATACAGCGTTGTTGCGGCATCCAATGGACATGAGGCACTCAAAGCGCTTGGTGAGAATCCAAGCATCTGGCTGTTGTTTACCGATATTGTCATGCCGGGCGGCCTGAGCGGACTGGAACTGGCCGAGGCCGCTCTGAAAATAAGGCCAGATCTTCGCCTTCTTTTTACCTCGGGCTATGCCTTGGAAACGCTTGAGGCGCAGGGACGGATCAAGCCCGAGTGGGCAATATTGAATAAACCTTATCGCAAGGCAGACCTGGGGCAGCGGTTAGCGGAAATAAGAATAATGCACGACGGAAAGGCAGAGACTTAAATCCGCGCCGCCACCTCGACGCCGTCGGCCACCTGATCGCTCGGGTGAAGGATCACGGCATCACCTTCTTTAAGCCCCGATGTGATTTCGGCGTCCAGCGTGTTACGGCTGCCGAGTTTCACTTTGGTCAGGCGGGCGATGCCGCCCGACTTGCTGTCGACGCGGAACACGGCCCAATCCTCGCCCGAGCGGAACAGCGCGCTGACGGGCACTTTCAGCACGGCTGTGCGTTTCTCGATGACAATGCGCGTTTCCACGCGGTAACCGTGGCCCAAGCTGGACCACTCTTCGCGCGGGCTGACGAAATCGGTGATGACGTTGACGCGCTGTTCCTCGATACCGAGTGCGGAGATTTTGGTGAAGCCGAAAGGCTCCACGCGGCGCACTTTGCCTTTCAGCGCCGCCGGACCGCCCCAATCCTCGATCATAACTTCCTGGCCGTCCTTCACCTTCACGGCGTCGGACGACAGAAGATCGGTGACGATCTCTAAGTTCGCTGGGTCGCCCACTTCCAACAGCGGTGTGCCCGCCGCCAGAATGGCTTCGCTCTGCTGCATGCGCTTCAGAAGCCGACCGCTGACGGGGGCGCGCACGGGGATGTAGTCCACTTTCGTGCCGGGGCCCGTGGGCCGCCCGGCCTTGGCCAGCGAGGCTCGCGATGTCTCCAGGTCCGTGCGCCGCTTGGCGGCGGTGGTGATGGCTTGATCAAGCGCCGCCTTGGCGGTGCGGACAGCCAGCCGCGCGCGGTCCAGCGCCACTTCCGAGATCGTGCCTTCCTTGAACAGTTGTTCCTGGCGGCGCAGGTCGGACGTGGCGAAATCGAGCTGGGCCTGGGCGCGGGCGCGTTCGGCCTCGGCCATGCCCACGCCGGCTTCGGCTTCCGAGCGCGATCGGGCATCGAGCACGGACGGGTCCTGCGGCAGGAACAGGGCGAGCACGGTTTCGCCGGCGATGACCGGATCGCCCACGTCCATCTCGATGCGCTCGACGCGGCCCGCGACGGGCGCAGAGACGACATAAACGTCTTTCACGCGCGTTTCGCCTTCGTCGCTGATGGTGACGAGCAGATCGCCCTTGCCGATGGCGATAATGTCCGCGGGCACAGGCTGGCTGCGCAGCGCCCACATGAAAAACAGCACCAGGAACAGCGCGACGCCGCCGATCACCCTGGTGCGGCGCGACCACGACCCAACGGTGGCGCGCACTTTGTTGCCGATATCCGTAACCTTGGGTACTTCAACCATGACTTACTCGCGTGTCTTGAGAACGGAAATGAGATCGAGCTGATAGACGCGGCGGCGCACCAGGGCGGCACAGATCACGGCCGCGATCGTGACCACCAGTACCGACAGCCCATAGGTGGGGTCGTTGATGATGAAGGGGAAGTCGTACATGTCGGTCTTCAGCATGGGCGACATGGCTAAGGCGAGAAGGTAGCCGAAGGCGCAGCCCACGGGCAGCGCCAGTAGCGTCTGCACGCCCACTTCACCCAGGAGAATGTACGCCACTTCCTCGCGGGTGAAGCCCAGCACCCGCAACGACGCGAGCGAACGGGCGCGTTCCGATAAGGCGATGCGCGCGCTGTTGTAGGCCACACCAAATGCAATGAGGCTGGAGAAGGCGATGTAGAACCCGATCATCACATACATGGTCTGGTCCATCGTATCCTGGAAGCCTTTCAAGGATGCTTCCGTCAGTGCCACGCCCGCCACCATGGGCGTGTTCTTCAGCTTGGTATAGAGGTCGTCGATGTATCTGGAATCGGCCAGCACATGAACCGCCGTCACCGTCGAACCTTCCTTCATCATGCGGTTCATCTCATCGATGTGCATGTAGGTGGAAAAGCCCAGATACTGCTTCACGATCTGGGTGACGGGCACGTCCACCACCGGGCGTCGCTCCTGCAGCACTTCGATGGTGATGATGTCGCCTACCTTTACATGAAGCTCCTTGGCGATGTGTTCCGACAGCGCGATGCCGCCGTCGGGTGGGTCGAGCGGCTTTTCATCGGCGCCCAAAAGTCTGTTCATGTCGGCGTTCTTCACCAAGCCGTTGACGCCTGAGCGCTTGGTGTAGGGACCGTGCCGCAGCCGTGCTGCAACGCTGCGCACGGGCTGGGTGGCCAGCACGCCGGGCAGGCGGAGGATGGATTCCTCCACTTCCGCGCCGCGCGGCTCGACGAAGGAAACGGTCAGCGTCTGGCGCTCGGCCTGATAGAAATAGACCTGGATCACCTTGCCCACGGAATCCATGAAGAAGAACGAAGCGATCAAGAGCGCGACAGAGAAGGCAATACCGGCGACCGTCATGGCCGTGCGCGCGGGCCAGCGCGTGACGTGGCGGAAAATCATGCGCGTGGGCTGGCTGATGCGCAGCTTCTCGAACCACGCCGAGAAGCGCGAGCGGCTGAACGACGTGGGCACCGGCGGGGCCATGGCGACAGCGGGCGAGAGCTTGATGGCTTGGCGTACGGCCGACACACCGCCGATGACGCCGGCGATGACTGTGACGATAGCTGCACTGGCGAACACGCCGGGGTTGACGCGGTATTCAAGCACCGGGAACTTGAAATAGGTGGTGTACATGTTGGTCATGCCCTGGCCGAACCACACCCCGCCCCACAGGCCTAAAGCAAGCCCGATGCCGACGATGATGGCCACCAGCTTGGTGTACTGAAAGCCCACGTCCCAGTCCGTATAGCCGAAGGCTTTCAACAGCCCGATCTGCTCGCGTTCGGTGGCAACCAGCCGCGAGATGACGATGTTGAGCAGGAAGGCCGCGACACCCAGGAAGATAGGCGGGGCCACCGCACCGCTGGAGGCCAACTGCGCCAGTTCGTTGGTGAGGAAAAAGTCCGAGATCTGGTCCTTGCGGCCATAGGCACCGACGCCGCCATAAGGTTTCAGCAAGTTGTCCAGGTGCTGCAACACTTCGGCTTCTACGGCGCCATGCAGCAGCGTGGCCGTGACGCTGTTGAAGGCTTCGTCCAGATCATAGGCCGCGGCCAAGGCCTCACGGCCCATCCACAGAATACCGAAGCGTTTATCGTCCGGCATCAGTTGGCCTGGAGCGAGCGCATAGATGTATTCGGAACTAAGCGCGATGCCGACAATCTCAAGCTTGCGCTTCTTGCCGTAGATGGTGGCCGCTACGGTATCGCCCAAGCCCAGTTTGTGGGCCTTGGCGAAGGCTTCCGAGATCATCACCTCGTTGGGCCGCCCGTAGGTCACCAGCCGCCCGGCCAGGAGGTCGAACTTGTTAAGCAGCGGCACATCGCCTTCAGGCACCGAAATCAGTTGCCCACGCGCGGGGTCCGTCATGGTCGGCAGGTCCAGGATGGCGCTGCCGACGATGCGCGTTTCCACGGTGGCGATGCCGGGAATTTGCGCGAGCTTGTCATGCATGCTGTTGGGCGCGCGTTTCACACTGGCCCAGACGTCGGCAAAGCGCGTGCGCTCGTAGAACATGTCCTTGCTGAGTTGCAGCGCGGCCAGGCAGCCGTAGGTGCCCACCAGCAGCGCTATGCCCGCCGCCACCACGGCGCAGATGGCGAGCGTCTGGCCCTTCAGCCGCCAGACATCGCGCATGAGTTTGCGGTCAAGCGCTGAGAGTTTCACGCCCATGGACCAGCGCAGCAGAAGGTGTTGCAGCGTCTTCACCACGACAACTCCTCGGGCTTCAGTTTTGTGGTGTTGCGCTCGATGCTGCTGATGTTGCCGTCGGCGAAACGGATGACGCGGTCGGCCATGGCCGCCATGACGGCGTTATGGGTGATGACCGCCGTGGTGGTGCCCAGTTCGTGGTTGGCGCGCACGATGGCTTGCAGCACCACGATGCCGGTCTTGCTGTCCAACGCACCGGTGGGTTCGTCGCACAACAGTACGCTGGGCCGCTTGGCGATGGCGCGGGCGATGGCCACGCGCTGCTGCTCGCCGCCCGACAACTGCGCCGGGAAGTGGTCGAGCCGATGGCCCAGGCCGACCATTTGTAGGGCTTCGTCGGGCGTCATGGGGTTTTGCGCAATCTCGGTGACCAGCGCCACGTTCTCGCGAGCGGTCAGGCTGGGAATGAGATTGTAGAACTGAAAGACAAAGCCCACGTTGTCGCGGCGGTAGAGTGTGAGTTCGCGTGGGCTGAACTTCGTCACCTCGCGGCCGCGGAAGTAAAAATGCCCCGCCGTCGGCAGGTCCAGCCCGCCCAGAATGTTCAGCAACGTTGATTTGCCCGAGCCCGAAGGGCCCAACAGCACCACCAGTTCGCCCTCGTACATGTCGAGATCAACGCCGCGCAAGGCGTGCACGGGCGTTTCGCCGGGATAGACTTTGGTGATGCCGCGGACGCGGAAGGTTTCAACGGGCTCGGCCGGGGTACG
>JAEUKM010000077.1 GCA_016793085.1 Rhodospirillaceae bacterium | reverse complement strand
GAGAATGTCTTTGGCCCCGGCCCAGTGGACCACCAGGGTCGAGGGGCGGTTGGTGGTGGCCGCCGACAAAGTATTGACATGCGTGCTGACGCCGACCGGGCCGCCGGTGCCGCTTTCAGCGCCGCCCACGGCAAAGTCCGTCGCCCCGTTGAAGGTAAAGCCAAGCTTGGGGGCCAGCAGTTCCACCCACACCGGGCCGTTGGAGAAGCGGCCGTTGGCATATGGCGGGCTCGCGGGCTGCGTGCCGCCGGTGATGGCGAACAGGCGTCCGGCGTCCGACAGGGAGTCGCCGAAAACGATGAGGTTGCTGTACTGCTGCGCCGCCGCAGGCTGCACCAAGGCCGTCATCGCCAACAGGCTGGCACCGAGACCCAGTGCAATCGAACGTTTCATTTTGACTCTCCCCAATATCGGACCGCGCATCGATCAGCGCAGCAGTGCTGCGAACCGGCGACACCCTATCACGCCCCGCAAACGGCAGGGCTTCATTCCAGTCCGAGAGTACGGGCAAAAAGTGGGGGATTTCAATAGGTTTTGGACCTTTTCCCGGCTTCGCAGATGCGGAATCGGCTTGTCGATAACGCCCGAAAGCGGCTCTAATTCAGGCGTGACGCGGACTGCCAAGGCCGCGCCGTCTTAGAACCGGGGGACATCAATGACAAAACAATCGCACTTCATGCGCGGGGTTGGCCTAATGGGGCTGGGCCTGATGGCCGCAACCGCGCTCGCCGCCTTCACCAGCACCGCCGTCACGGCCCGCACGCTCGATACCAGCGTGCCGGAAGACGCCCTGATCGTGCAGCAGAAGATCATCTGCGGCTCGACCGAAGCGGGCCGGGTGCGTTTCGGCACCTGGTGGGGCCGCGCCTACGGCCGCGTGCCGTGGGAGAAGGACCGCGTGCTGTTCAACGTGGTGGGCACCAACGTGCGCCAGTGCGCCGTGGTGAAAGACCCCGAACGCGGCACCGGCTTCCGCTCGGTCAGCCGCGAAGTGATGTTCTACCTCGATCCCAAGACCAACAAGGTTCTGGAGACCTGGGACAACCCCTACACCGGCCAGAAGAACACCGTCATCCACGTGGCCAACGACCCGGTGAACATGCGCGAGCCGCAGTTCGCCCGCGCCAAGGACGGCACGCCGGTGAAGGTGGAGTTGGAGCCCGTGGGCAAAGACCTGCTGGTGAGCCGCTCGGAAGTGCCGCTGTATTACGACAACCCGCTGCTCGGACCCTACCAGAAAGAAATGGGCGGCACCTATCAGGCCATGGAGATTTTCACCCGCTTTTATCCAAAGGACCTGCTCGACTCCTCCAAGAAAAATCTCAGCGGCTCGCACCTGGCCTGGAACCGCGTATCGCAATGGCTGCCGTGGATGCAGATGGAGGGGCGGCCGGGCACGATGATTTTCGTCACCGCCGGGAACTCGGTGAACGGCTTTGACGATCTGGACCCGATCTTGAAAGACCAGATCAGCCGCAACTTCCCGAAATACAAGGAGCCGCCGCCGACCAGCGACACGCGGCCCAACGAAACCAGCTGGACCTACTACAAGAAAATCAAGGACGGCAGCGAAAAGCAGAGCGTGAAATAGCGCTTAAGCCGTCGCACTCTCCCGATGCGCGGCCTCCCACGCCAGAAGGGCGTGGCGGCGCGTCGGGCTCCACTTGTAGTTCTTGAACAGCCCTGTGGACCGCAGCACGCGGTGACAGGGCACCAGAAGCGCGATCAGGTTGGTGGCCAGGGCCTCGCCCACGGCGCGCGAGGCTGAGGGCTTGCCAATCGCCCGGGCGATATCGCCGTAAGAGACAATGCTGCCGGCCGGAATGCGCATCAGCGCCGACCACACCTGCACCTGGAAATTCGTGCCGCGCAGGAGAAGCTGCGTCGAGGTTTTGCAGCCTTCGAAAATGTCAGCCATCAGCCTGGCGGTGCCGTCCTGATCGGCCGCAAACCGGCTTAAGGGCCATTGCGCCTGAGCGGTTTTGAGCGCTGATCCATCGCTGCCGTCGATGAAATCGAGCCCGCAAACGCCGCGCGGCGTGGCCAGGATCAGCGCCCGGCCGAAAGGCGTGTCGTGAAAGCCGTAAGTAATCGTCAGGTTGGCGCCTTGGGCCTTGTACTCGCCAGGCGTCATGGCCTCGAAAGTAACGAACAGATCGTGCAGGCGCGAAGGCCCCGACAGACCCACATCGTAGGTGACGTCCAAGACCGAGCCGGACTGGCGCATCATGGCCTTGGCGTGATCGAGCGTGAGATAGCTCATGAACTGCTTGGGGCTGACGCCCGCCCAGCGCTTGAACAGCCGCTGCAGGTGGAACGGGCTTAAGCCCACGTGATCGGCCACGTCATCGAGGCTGGGATGGCTGGGGCGCTGACCCACAATAAAGTCGATGGCCTTGGCGATACGGGCGTAATCGCGCGAGGTATCCAGCAGCGGATCGGCGTCTGCGTTCGAACGAGCGGGGCGTAAAGCAGCGGGGGCGGACATGAATGTCATTGCAGCACCTTCCTTGGGGGTGCCGCAAGACTTAGGCCCTTAAGGCCGGCAAACCGACCCGATTCTTGCGGATTTTCGGGTTTTTCAGGGTCAGGTTTTGGGGGCTGGCCAGCGCTGCTCTTTGTACTGGAAATACATATTGGTGAACTGGGGCCAGGGGTCGGGCCGGGTAAACCAGATGGGGTGAATCCGGCGCACCGTTTCCACCACATCGCCGGGTGCGTCCTTAAGGTCCAGCAGCTTCTTGCCCGAGGAATGCCAGAGCACGTAGCCCGGCGTCTGGCCCATCAGCATCCAGGGCAGCCAGTCGGAAGTGGCGGCGTAGCTAAAGTCGGAGGGGGCCGCGGCGACTTCAGGGTTCACGACGTCGGCCCACTTGGCTTTCAACGTCGAAGACGTCTGCACCGTCAGTTTATCGCCCGAGGTTTCCAGCGGAAACTCATCCTTCTTCAGCCAGTGCGGCGAGGAAATGTAGCTGTCCTTGGTGAACCAGAAATCATCGCCCGCGCGCTTCCAGGGATAGTTGAAGGGCTTGCCCTCCTTGGGCAGCACGTCGCGGATGCCCACCAAACGCGGCTCGTTTTCGGTGAACAGAAACGTCACCGGCCCCTCGCGGTAATGCAGCGGACGCACCTTGCGGCCGGTGACGGGGTTGTCGATCTCGCCCTCGACGATCTTGCCCGTGTCAAGCTCGCGGTAGAACGTCGCTTCCCAGTCGGTGACGTGGAATTTGTAGTCCTCAAGCTTTTGCGTCCGCCGCAAAATCAACGTTTCGGTCTGGATGATGGGCTTGATGGGCTGGCCCGGCACAGCGATGTCCAGGATTCCCGTGAACCAGTAGTAGACATCCTGCGTTTGCGTCGAGGCGCGCAATTTCACATAGGCAAACATGGCGTCGCGCGGGTTCGCCAGATCAAGCATCAGCTCTTTCTTTTTGGCCAGCGCCGGACCCGAGGCCAGCGCTACCGGTGCGGCGGCCGCGGCAAGTAGTGCATGACGGCGTGTGGTGGTGCGCATGTGAAAGTCCTTCGCGTGGCTTAAACGGGTTTTGCCGACAATTTGTCGGGGTTATTCTTTTCCAGAAGATTCAGGAATGCGCGCGGATACTCCTTCACGCTCCTCATCTTCTTGGCCTGCACTGCCCAGACCACGTGGCCCGGGTGATCCTTCATATCCATCCAGAACAGCCACGGCGAAATGTAGGTGGGGTTGCCGAAAGACGTGTTCACCTTCTTCAGGCTGGGATCGTGCAGTTCGGCCAGCGGGAACAGCGAGGACTGCGATTCGCCGAAGGGCAGGCCCGGTGGATAAGGCCGGTCCGTGTTCAGCCACGCCCAGTCGCCCGATTCCGTCCACTTCAGGTAGTCGCCGATGATGGGCGTTGCCGCGGGCTCCTTGGCTTCGTCGGAGCGCTTGAAGATGTGCGTGGAATAGATGTAGTGCGCCTTCACGTTGATGGTGTTGGGCACAATGGTGTTCACCTTGCCGGTGATGGGATTGTTGAACGAGGTGATGTATTGCCGCGTCTTGATGTCGCGGAAATAGCTGATGGTCTTGGACCACTGGAAATAGCTGCCGTCGGGCTGGCGGGCGTACCAATCCACCTCTGAGCCTTCCAGTTCGACCAGCGGCACGGGCGCTTTGCCCGGCAGCACGCCGTAAATGGTGCCGTAGTACCAGTGCGGGCAATCCTCAGGCTCGAGGCTGCCTTTTACCTTCACCATAGCGCTCAACTGGTCTTCGGGTTTGGCGAGATCGTAAAGGCGCTTGGCGGACGCGGCGCGCGCAGGCGCCCCCGATATCGCTGCCGCCGCCATGGCCGATGCGCCAAAGCCCAATGCGGTTCGACGTGCGAACATTGACACATTCATGACGGCCCCACTTTATGTACTCAGGCCCCGGACTGTTGCCCACGCCCCCGCCTGCCGCAAGACCGGCACCATGCGCCGCACCGCTGAGCGGATGTGCCTATTCCGTGCTATAAATTATGTCATGCTGACGATTCGACCCGCCGAAGTGAAAGACGCGCCCGCCATCGCCAAGGTGCATGTGGACACCTGGCAGACGGCGTACCGCGGCATCGTGCCGCAGGATTACATCGACAATCTGACGGTTCAGAACCGGACCATGAGTTGGGTGCGGCTGCTGGAGCGCAACCCCAACCTGATTACCCTGGTGAGCGAGAACCACGACGGACGCATCGTCGGCTTTGCCTCGGGCGGGCCGATCCGGCACCGCGAGCCGAACTATCAGGGCGAAATCGCCACGCTGTACGTCAGCCCGCGCGCCCAGCGCCAGGGTCATGGACGGCGACTGTTCATGGCCTTGTCCAACCGCCTGGCCGAGCGGGACTTGAAGGGCCTGTTTGTCTGGGTGCTGGCCGAAAACGCCGCGCGTAATTTCTATGAAGCCATGGGCGGGCGCGAAGTGAACGAGATCACGCGCGACTTCGCCGGGGCGCCCTTACGCGAGGTCGGCTACGGCTGGGCCGATACACCCAACTACCACACGCTTTAATCCGAGGCCGAGTTAAGCGGGCAGATCGCTTTCGCTGGGGATGGCGTCTTCGCGGCGGTCTTGAGCGCGGTGCGTCATGGCGATGCGGCGCAAATCCTTGAT
Source organism: Rhodospirillaceae bacterium (assembly GCA_016793085.1). Lineage (GTDB taxonomy): Bacteria > Pseudomonadota > Alphaproteobacteria > Rhodospirillales > Rhodospirillaceae. The sequence goes on along the minus strand of JAEUKM010000077.1, from coordinate 4,208 downwards.
CACCCGCTCGAACTCCTGAACTTTGGTTTCAAGTTCCTGTCTCAGCTCGGGCGCGATGCTGGTTTGCAGGAAGCGCACCACCATTTCGCTCTGTTTTTGCAGGCTGTTGACGGAATCAAGCAGGCTGCGCGACTTGGGCGTGTAGGAATCGTGCACGCTGCGCAGGTTGTTCATCAGCATCTGCACCAGCGCCCTGATGAACGGGTCGGACTTGCGCATCTTGTCCATCAGCGTGTCGATGGAAATAACGGTCAGCGTCGACTCTTCCAAGGTAAAGGCCGTGGCCATGCGCGGGGAATTGTCGATCACCGCCATTTCGCCGAATAATTCGCCTTTGCGTACAGTGGCCAGGGGGATTTTGCGGTCGCCGGCCTCGCGGTAGATACCGATCGCGCCCGAATTGACGATATAGGCCGCCCCGCCGCGCTCGCCCTGGCGGAACAGCACCTTTCCTTTCGGAAAGTTCGCAACCTCGATGGACATCTCATCGAGCAGGGTCATCGCCATGACAGGCACACCACGGAAAAGAGCATGCGCTACTTGTCCCCGCCCCGATTAGGAAAGTCAAAGCCTTCCGCGCTTCGGTTTAGAGCCGAAAGGAAACAATATCTAACTGACGGTCCAGGTCTTGCCGGCGCGCAGCAGTTTGTCGATGTCGCCGGGGCCTTTGGCCAGGGCGGCGTCGTTCTGCTCTTTCACCTGCTGCTCGTAGGACTGGGCGGCCGGGTCGCAGTAGATGACGCCCAGAACTTCCGGGAAGTCCGGCGGACGTAAGCCCGCCAGCAGGGTGGCCAGCACTTTGTTCTTTTCGTCGTGCACCAGAAGGTCGGCCTCGGTCACGCCGTTTTCGCCGATGGTGACGATTTCAAGGGTCAGCGTTCTGGTGTTCAGGCGCAACCCCTTGTTCTTGGCCTTGCCCCAGATCATCGGCTGGCCGTGCTTGACGTGAAGCTGCATGTCGTCGGCCACGGGCTTTTCCGTGAAGTCGGCGAAGGCGCCGTCGTTGTAGACAATGCAGTTCTGGATGATTTCGATGAACGACGCGCCCTTGTGGTCGCGGCCACGCTGGAATAGTTCGCCCAGGTTCTTGGCCTGGATGTCGATGCCGCGGGCGACAAAACGCGCGTTGCACCCCAGCGCAAAGCTGCACGGGTTGGCCGGGCTGTCGACCGAGCCCATGGGGGTTGAGGGCGACTTCTGGCCGACGCGCGAGGTGGGCGAGTACTGGCCCTTGGTGAGGCCGTAGATTTCGTTGTTGAACAGTAGAATGTTCATGTCGACGTTGCGGCGCAGCACATGGAACAGGTGATTGCCGCCGATGGAGAGCGCATCACCGTCGCCGGTGACCAGCCACACATCCAGGTCGGGGCGCGCGATTTTCAGGCCCGAGGCGATGGCGGGCGCGCGGCCGTGGATGGTGTGAAAGCCGTAAGTCGCCATGTAGTAGGGAAAGCGCGACGAGCAGCCGATGCCTGAGACGAACACGGTGTTCTCAGGGCGCGCGCCCATGTTGGCCAGCGACACCTGCACGGCCTTCAGGATGGCGTAGTCGCCGCAGCCGGGGCACCAGCGCACTTCTTGATCAGAGGCGAAGTCCTTGGCGGTGAGTTTGTCGGGAGGCGTTTGAATGTTCATTGGTCTTTCTCCCTCACCCGCTGATCTGGGCGCGGATGGCGTGCTCGACTTCCTCGATCTTCAAGGGCTGGCCCGAGACTTTCAGCAGGCCCTTGGCGTCGATGAGGTATTGGCTTTTCAGCAGCGTCAGCATCTGGCCGTTGTTCATTTCGGCCACCAGCACCTTATCGTAGCTTTTCAACAGCTTTTCCAAATTGCGCGGCAGCGGCCAGATATGGCGGATGTGGATGTGCGCGACATCCAGGCCGCGCTCGCGCATGTTGGCGACGGCGCGGTTGATGGGCCCATAGGTCGAGCCCCAACCCACGACGGCGAGCTTGCCTTTGGCGCTGCCGATCTCGGGCTTCTGCTCGGGAATATCATCCGCGATGTTGTTGATCTTGGCCGCACGCGTATCGGTCATCTTCTGGTGGTTGGCATCGGCGTAGGAGATGTTGCCGGTCAGCGCATCCTTCTCGATGCCGCCGATGCGATGCATCATCCCGGGGGTACCGGGCTTCACCCAGGGGCGCGCCAGCGTTTTCTCATCACGCATAAAGACATTGTAGCCATTTGGATCAGTGCGGAAGCTTACCGGGAACGGCGCGTAGTCTTTAATGGAAGGAATGCGCCACGGCTCGGCGGCGTTGGCAATGTAACCGTCCGACAAGATCATCACCGGGGTCATGTACTTTGTGGCCAGGCGCACGGCCTCGATGGCGACATCGAAGCAATCGCCCGGCGAGCGCGACGCCACCACCGGGATCGGCGCATCGGCGTTGCGGCCCCACACAGCCAGGTACAAATCAGACTGTTCGGTCTTGGTCGGCATGCCGGTGGAGGGGCCGGCGCGCTGTGTGTTGACGATCACCAGGGGCAGTTCTGTCGATATCCCTAAACCGATGGCTTCGGTTTTCAACGCAATGCCGGGGCCCGAGGAGGCGGTGATGCCCAGCTTGCCGCCGAAGGAGGCGCCCAGGGCAGCACAGCACGCGGCGATTTCATCTTCGGCCTGGAACGTCGTCATGCCGAATTGCTTCAGGCGCGCGAGGATATGCAAAATGGGCGAGGACGGTGTGATGGGGTAGCTGGCCAGTACGGCTTCAAGCCCCGCCAGTTGCGTGCCCGCCACCAGGCCCCAGGCCAGCGCTTCGGCGCCCGAGATGAGGCGGTAAGTGCCCGCCTCGTGCTTCACCGCCGGAAAATGCGTGGGCCCCAGTTCGCCCGAAATTTCGTGAATGTCGCCGTAGGCATGCCCGGCTTTAAGGGCCGCCACGTTGGCCTTGCCCACCGGGTCGTCGGCGCCGAATTTCTTTTCCAGGTTCTCGGCAATCGGCGTGATGTCGTGGTCGTACATCCACGACACGAGGCCAAGCATCCAGATGTTCTTGGTGCGCAGGGCTTCCTTCTGCGACACGCCAAAAGGCTTCGCGCATTCCAGGGCCTGCGCGGAAATGTCGATTTCAATCACGCGGAACTCGGCGAGCGCGCCGTTGGTGCGCGGGTCTGAATCCCACTCCGCGCGCTTGATGTCCTTTTCCTTGAATGCGCCGCTGTCGAGAATCACGATGCCGCCGCGGCGCAGCGCTTTGTGATTCACTTTCAGCGCGGCGGGGTTGAAGGCCACCAGCACGTCGGGCTGATCGCCCGCGGTTTTGATGACGCGGCTGCCGAAGTTGATCTGGAACGCTGATACGCCATAGGTCGTGCCCGTGGGGGCGCGAATTTCGGCGGGGAAATCGGGGAACGTGGCCAGCGAATTGCCCGCTAACGCCGTCTCTTGGCTGAATTGCGAACCCAAGAGCTGAACGCCGTCGCCCGAGTCGCCCGCAAAACGCACGACAACCGATTGGCGCTCGGCCTGAGACGCCTGACCTGGCGCAGGCGCAGGGCCTCGGCCAGGGCCGGTTTGTAAATTCATCGTCGATGTCCTTTCCGATCCAGGCCCGGAACGCAGCCTACGTGCGTGCGGAACAGGCCCGACTCCCCGTGTGCATAATAAGGAGAACGCGCTCTAAAATCACGCAAAACCGGGCACGGCAAGAACTATCGCCCTTGCGTGGAAAAAGGTTTTCCGGATTAAGACGCCTTAAGAGTTAATCGTTTTGCTTCGAACAAAACGGGCTATACCGCATCGCACACAGGTTTAAACGGCGTCACAGACGCGACCGGTCTGGGCGATGACGGCCTTGTCGTGGGAGCGCAGTTTCAGCCCCGCCTCTTCCAGAAGCTCCTCGATGCCGCATTTGACGAACCCGTAGGCATAGGGTTCGCCGTTATCGACGGCATCCATCAGGCCCGCAAACCCGCTGTAGCCCGGCGACTGGGGTGTTGCAGTGGGGAAGTCGAACATCACGTAGGTGCCGCCCGGCCTGAGGACGCGGCGGACTTCGGCCAGGGTCTTCTTGATCACCGGCACGGGGATTTCGTGGAACAGGAGGTGCGAGACGACGAGGTCGAAAGAGCCGGTCTCGAACTCCATGGCTTCCGTGGCCATCTGTGTCAGGTGAATCTCGGTGTTCTGTTCCAGCGCCCGCCAGTGGGCATAGCGCAACATGGCCGAGGAGATGTCGATGCCGTGCACTTCAGCGGCG
>JAEUKM010000045.1 GCA_016793085.1 Rhodospirillaceae bacterium | reverse complement strand
TAAAGGAATCTTGCAGATATCAAGCAAAATTCCTGCAATGGATTGGGTCTGACCACATCGCCAATATTCCGGCTGGGAAATACAATCAAGCCAAGACGGCACTTGAAACGGCCCTCAAGGGCGCACAGAAGGCAGCCTAACATGATTGTTCACAATGTGGCCCAAGCGGACCGTGAGGTTTGCGGGCGTAGGCCCTCCCTAAATCCACATTTCTTTTGGAGAATGAAATGGCAGCTTGTCCGAAGTGCGGTAACAGAAAGGTAAAGCGACGGGGTAAGCCAAAGCGCTGCAAGCGATGCGGCCCACTGCCAACGAGGAAGCAATCATGACCGCCGCCGCCATTTCAGCCGACTTCGTGGATACCAAGCGCATCAAGGGCCGCAAGGTCTTGCAGATCGTCTGCGAAGTCGCGTTGGAACAGGAACAGCGCGTCATGGAAGCCCTGGGCTGGCCCAATCCAGCTTCGGGGCTTCCCGTGGCGATTGCGCGGATACAGGACATCCCGCAAGGGGCTGATGGTCCGACCGACGCTAGCTGCACGAGCGACAAAGGAACGCCATCGAACACGAGCGCCAAGGGGTCGGATAGGCGCTCGTTCCGGGAGATGCCGAGAAGCCAACAGGCCGCGCTGAAGCTGAGTGACAGAGACTTTTGTAAGTGGCTTGTCGATACGAACCCGGACCTCTGGAACAAGAATGTGCGGGACCGCGGCATTGACGTTTTGACCCCATCCGAAATTCTCTACGACGCGATACTGAAAGATAAAATCGGCATTGCCTCCAAAAAGGAACTGGACACCAACCCCGACGCTGCAGGGCGATGGGACAGGCTGCTCACGGATTACGACATGCGGAGTTACGGGGAATGCAGAGCATGATCGGGGTTGCGGCATGACCTTCCCGAAGCCGCGCGCCAGTGTGGAGACAAGAGGCTGGACCCTTGAAATGGTCGCGGCCCGGCTCGGCGTGTCGGTGACGTGGTTTCAGGAAAACCGCCAGAGCCTTGAGTCAGAGGGCTTCCCGGTAGCTGATAAATTGCTGGCGGGGCGTTATGATGGCCGCGCCGTCGATGCCTGGTGGGACCGCAGATCGGGGATAGCTGCGAACGACGACACCGGCGTTGATGTGGCTCGGGAGAGGGTGAGACGCCATGTCCAAAATAACGCTTAGACTGCCCTACGTGGTGCGGCACATCGCCAAGGGCCGGGAGTATTTCTACTTCCGTAAGGGCAAGCATTACACACCCCTGCCGCCTCCGACCGACCCAAGTTTCCAGGCCAGATACGACCGTGCCCTGAAAGCCGCAGGCGCCCCAGACAAGACCGTGGCTTACAGGCCGGGGACATTCGGTGATCTTGTGGCGAAGTTCATCCAAAGCCCTGAGTATCAGAACTGCGCGGCAGGGACCAAGCGAAACCGCCGCGCCTTGTTGGATGCGATGCGCTGTCTGTGGGGCGACTTGCCTGCCGGCAAGATCAGCCGCGGCGCTGCCCTGGATTACCGCGACACGCTATCCAAGCGGCCCAGGACGGCCAATTACGCCATGCAGACTTTGCGGCGTGTCTTTAACTTCGGTATTGATCGTGGACTGGTGGACAAAAACCCTGCTGCCCGACCCGGAAAGCTGAAAGAAGGGGAGGGCTTCAAGCCCTGGCCAGACGCAGCCATTCTCAAGTACCGCGAGACACACGCTGACGACGAAATGCGGCTCATGGCCCTGGAGATCGGGCTCTGCACAGGCCAGCGGCGCGGCGATGCCATCAAAATGAGCCGGGCGCACCTCGACGGGAATCTTATCCATGTTCGCCAGAGCAAAACCAGCGAACGGCTTTGGGTGCCGTTGCATTTCCGCCTGAAGGCGCGGATCGACGCCATGCCGAAGCGGTTCATGCTGTTAGAGAACTCGCGCGGCAAGCCATTCACGGCGGACCACTTCTCGCATTGGTTCCAAGATGGGCTGAAAGACGCCGAACTGACCGGGCTCACGTTCCACGGCCTGCGAACCACGGCGGCGGCCCATCTCTCGGAGGCCGGTTGTTCAAGCGCAGAGATCGCCTCAATCCTAGGACACAGGACGCTGGCCATGATCGAACGCTACACCCGCGACCGCGATAAAAAGGCCCAGGCGGTCAGCGCGATTGCGAAGCTCGAAACCCGCAAAGTGTGAAACCAGCAGCAGCACGTATGCAGAACAGTGTGAAACTTTAGGCCCAGAAAAAATGACGCAAGTGATTGAAAAGAAAGATGGCGCGCCCGGCAGGACTCGAACCTGCGACCTGCCGCTTAGAAGGCGGCTGCTCTAATCCAGCTGAGCTACGGGCGCACGCGCTGGCGCTGGCCCGGTCTAGATCAGGGCAGCGCCTTTGTTTCGGCAACCTTATCTGATTCTGTTGAAGGCAAAGTTATCGGCGTAGGCGCGCGGACGTTGCGGGCGCACCTGGGGGTCGACCACGCGGTATTCGAAGCCCTTTTTCTTGGCAAAAGCGATGGCCTCTTCTTTGCTGTCGAACCACATGCGCAACTGGCGGGTGGTATCGTGGCTGCCCGCCCAGCCCATCAGGCTGTCGGCCACCTGGGCGTCGCCCGGCTCGAAGTCCAGCAGCCAGCGCTGGGTGTTGCGCAAGCCCGACTGCATGGCGGTTTTGCTGGGCCGGTAAATGCGCACAGAACTGGTCATCGGCAGAACCCGTGTTTCCATCGTTTCCACATAATAGCGGGTAAATGGTTGAAATAAATATGAAAAGTGGTCGGAGCGAGAGGATTCGAACCTCCGACATCCAGCTCCCAAAGCTGGCGCTCTACCAGGCTGAGCTACGCTCCGACACCGCGCTTGGCGGCCAATTTCTAGGCGTTACAGGGGTTTGGAGCAAGGCCGGGCATAAGAGGGGTCGAACTGGGGATACAGAAACCCGCGAGGCCGGGGGCGGCCTCGCGGGTTTGGAGACGTGACCGCCACGGCGCGAGGGCGACGCTGCGGGCCCGTGTCAAGCGAGGCGCGAATGGGAGCGCGGCCTCGAGCGCTAAATTATATCTATGCGTGTATTTTAACTTCAACTCATTATTGGGTAGTGCAGCGCACAATATCACCTGCCTTAACTTTCTTCGGCCAGGAGCGCGCCCAGCCGGTCCAGGCGCTTTTCCCAAGCGTTGCGCCGCTCAGTCACCCAGCGCTCGGCAATAGACAGCCCTGCCGGCTCCATGCGGCAAGTGCGCACCCGTCCCACCTTCTCGGTCTGCACCAGGCCACTATCTTCAAGCACCTGCATATGCTGCACCACGGCGGCCACGGTGATCTTCAACGGCGCGGCCAGGGTCGAGACCGCCGCCGGCCCCAGGCTTAGTTTCTCCAAAATCGCCCGGCGTGTGGGATCGCCAAGGGCATGAAAAACCCGGTCGATATCGATCTTGCTGATATAAGCCATGGGAATGCTTTCTTCCTTTCAGTGGGCCGCCAGCTCGCGGGCCAGGGCGTCGACAAGGCTGATCCACCCTGCTTTCCGCATTTCAGTACCGTCTGCGCCCTCGAAATAAGCCCCCTGTTCGGTGAACAGCACTTGGGTGCCCTTGGCTGCCACCTTGAACTCCACTGTCGCCAGAGACACGGAAAAGCGGTGGTCGCCCGCAGGAGTCGACATAGCCATGGAATAAGCCGAGACGATACGCTGGTTGGGGACGATGTCGTGATAGGTGGTGTGGTTCTTGAACACGGTACCGGCGGCAATGGGCCCATTGGCGGCGGCGGTGCGGAAGCTGGCGGCCTCGATGCCGCCGACCCGGAAATCCAGGCTGTAGCTGTCCACGATGAACCCCTCGCCTTCGGCGAACCACCGGCGCTTCTTCACCGGATCGGCAAAAGCCGCGAACACCTTTT
>JAEUKM010000035.1 GCA_016793085.1 Rhodospirillaceae bacterium | reverse complement strand
TTGTGGCCCACGCGCGCGCGGCGGGCATTGCATGTGGTGTCGTGCACGGCGAAGCCGACGAACTGTTGGGCATCAACAGCCGCGCCGATCTGGCCGCCGCCGAAACGCTGTTCCAGAACCGCATGCGCCGCAAAGCGCTTGAGAACGGCGCGACGCTGCTGGACCCGGCCACCACGTACTTTTCAGCCGACACGTCGATTGGGCAAGATGTTGAGATCGGGCCCCACGTGGTCTTCGGTCCGGGCGTAACTGTTGCGGACAACGTCGTCATCAAGGGCTACTGCCACATCGAGGGCGCCAAGATCGACAGCGGGGCCATCGTCGGGCCCTTCGCGCGGCTGCGGCCCGGGGCCGTCATCGGGCCCGAGGCGCATATCGGCAATTTTGTCGAAATCAAAAATTCCAGCATCGAGGCCGGTGCGAAGGTGAACCACCTTACCTATATCGGCGATGCGCGCGTGGGGGCCGGCGCCAACGTGGGTGCGGGCGTGATCACCGCCAACTACGACGGCTTCAACAAAAGCAAAACCGATATTGGTGCTGGCGCCTCCATCGGCTCCAACGCTGTTTTGGTGGCCCCGGTGAAAATCGGCGACGGCGCGATTACGGGGGCGGGGGCTGTCGTGCGCAAGGATGTGCCCGCCGACGCCCTGGTGCTGAACGACAGCGCGCAGAAGATCGTGGAAGGCTTCGCGCCCAAGTACCGCGCCCAGAAGAAGGCGCAAAAAGAAAAGGCGAAAAAGTAGATGTGCGGCATTGTCGGCGTCATCGGGCGTGAGAACGCTTGCGAGCTTTTGGTCGACGGTCTGCGCCGCCTGGAATACCGCGGGTATGATTCGGCGGGCGTCGCCACACTGGTGAACGGCACGATCGAGCGCCGCCGTGCGCCCGGCAAAATCAACAACCTCGCGACCAAGGTGGCGGCCGAGCCTTTGGCCGGCAACATCGGCATCGCGCACACGCGCTGGGCCACGCACGGCGTGCCCAACGAAACCAATGCGCACCCGCATTCCGATGGCCACGTGGCCGTGGTGCACAACGGCATCATCGAGAACTTCCAGGAACTGAAAAGCGAACTGGAAAGCAAGGGCCATAAATTCGAGAGCGACACCGATACCGAGGTGATCGTTCACCTCATCACCGAGTATCTGAAAACCACGCCCAAAACCGAGGACGCGCTGCAGAAAGCCTTCAGCCGCCTGGACGGCGCATTTTCGCTGGCCATCCTGATCGCATCGCGGCCCGACATTCTGGTGGGCGCGCGCAAGGGCTCGCCCATGGCTGTGGGTTACGGCGATCAGGCCATGTACATCGGTTCCGACGCTATGGCCCTGGCGCCCATGACCAACCGCATTTCATACCTTGAGGACGGCGATTGGGTGATCGCGACGAAAGGCAGCGCGGTGGTGCGCGATAAATCGGGCAAGGTGGTGGAGCGCGCGATCAAGCAGACGGCGCTGTCCGGGGCCTTGATCGGCAAGGGCGACTACCGCCACTTCATGCAGAAAGAGATTTTCGAGCAGCCCCAGGTTCTGGGCGATACCCTGCGCGCGCATTTCAATCCGGCGGTGCGGTCCATCACGCTGGCCGAAATGCCCTTTGATTTGAAATCTATTGATCGCGTCACCGCCGTGGCGTGCGGCACGGCCTATTACGCCTGCCTGGTGGCGAAATACTGGATCGAGATGTTGGCCAAGGTGCCGGTGGAAGCCGACGTGGGTTCAGAGTTCCGTTACCGCGAACCGCCGCTGTCGCCCAACGGCCTCGGTCTGTTCGTCTCGCAGTCGGGCGAAACCGCCGACACGCTGGCGCCACTCAAATACTGCAAGGCCCACGGCCAGCAGATTCTCTCTGTGGTCAATTCGCCCGAAAGCGCCATCGCGCGTGAATCGCACGCCGTGCTGCCCACGCTTGCGGGCCCCGAGATCGGCGTTGCCTCCACCAAGGCCTTCACCACCCAACTGATGGCGCTGGCATGCTTTGCCATCACGCTTGCAAAAGCCAAGGGCGCCATCGGGCACAACGTGGAAGCGCGGCTGTCGTCGTCGCTGGCCGAAGTGCCCAGCCGTGTGGCCGACATGCTGCACGCCGACGAGGCCATCAAGAAAATCGCCGAGACCGTGGCCGAAGCGCGCGATGTGCTGTACCTGGGCCGCGGCTCCTCGTTCCCCATCGCGCTGGAAGGTGCGTTGAAGCTGAAGGAAATCTCCTATATCCATGCCGAGGGCTATGCCGCCGGCGAGATGAAGCACGGGCCCATCGCGCTGATTGACGAGCACACGCCGGTAGTGGTGATCGCGCCGACCGACGCCCTGTTCGAAAAATCGCTGTCGAACATCGAGCAGGTCGTGGCCCGCAACGGCAAGGTGATCCTGATTTCCGACGAAGAGGGCGTGAAGCGCGTGGGCAAGCTGGCGCTGCACGCCATCACCATGCCCAAGTGCGACCCGTTCGTGACCCCCATCATCGCCTCCATCCCGGTGCAGCTTTTGGCCTATCACACGGCCGTGCTGAAAGGCACCGACGTGGACCAACCCCGCAATCTGGCCAAGAGCGTGACTGTGGAGTAGTGCAAAATCTGGATGCCCGCTTTTGCGGGAATGACAACCAGAGTTGTATCCGCAGCCGAAGCCCCATACATATCTTGTCACCCCGGACTTGATCCGGGGTCCAGGTTTTCCGTTTACGCAGGTTGATGGTCCATGCCCCGTTTTGATTACGACCTCATCACCATCGGCGCCGGTTCGGGCGGCGTGCGCGCCAGCCGCATGGCCGGCAAATACGGCGCCAAGGTGGCGGTCATCGAAAACTCGCGGTATGGCGGCACCTGCGTCATGCGCGGCTGCGTGCCCAAGAAACTCTTGGTCATCGGCGCACACTTCGGCGAGTACCTGGAGGACGCGCGCGGCTTCGGCTGGACCATCGACGCGGCCCGGCACGACTGGGCTGCACTCATTGCCGCCAAGGACAAGGAACTGGGCCGCCTGGAAGGCGTTTACAAGAACCTGCTGACGGGCGCGGGCAACACGCTGATCGACGGGCGCGGCGTTCTGGCCGATGCGCATACGGTCGAGGTGAACGGCAAGCGCATCACCGCCGAGCGTATTCTCATCGCCACGGGCGGCTGGCCGGTGGTGCCCAATGTGCCGGGCCGCGAACACATGATCACGTCCAACGAGGCCTTGGACTTGAAGCAGCGGCCCCAGCGCATCGTCATCTGGGGCGGCGGCTACATCGCGGTGGAGTTCGCCGGTATTTTCCGCGCGCTGGGCTCGCAGGTGGATATCGTCATCCGCGCCGACAAGGTGCTGCGCGGTTTCGACGACGACGTGCGCGCGCACTTGCAGAATGAACTGACGAAGAAGGGCATGACCATCCATGCGGGCACGTCCATCGCCAAGGTGGAAAAGAAGGGTGTTGGTTACACAGTGACCCTCGCCAGCGGTGCTGTGCTTGAAACCGATTGCGTTATGTGCGCCACGGGCCGCAGCCCCAACACGGCGAACATTGGCTTGGTCGAAGCGGGTGTGAAGCTGAACGAAACGGGTGCGGTGGCGGTGGACGAGTGGAGCCGCACATCGGTTGAGAACATCTTCGCTCTGGGCGATGTGACGGACCGCATCAATCTCACGCCTGTGGCCATCAACGAGGGGCGCATGTTCGCCGAGACGCAGTTCAACAAGACCCCCATGAAGATGGATTACACCAACGTCGCTTCGGCGGTGTTCAGCCAGCCGCCCGTGAGCGTGGTGGGCTTGAGCGAGGAGGACGCGCGCAAGCACCACGACGTGACCGTCTTCCGCACGGCCTTCAGGCCCATGATCCACACGCTGTCGGGCCGCGACCAGCGCACGCTGATGAAGCTGGTGGTCGATAAAAAGACCGACAAAGTGCTCGGTTGTCACATGGTGGGCGACGACGCGCCCGAGATTATCCAGGGCCTGGCCGTGGCGTTGAAGTGCGGCGCCACCAAGGCGCAGTTCGACGCCACCATCGGCATTCATCCCACGGCGGCGGAGGAGTTCGTCACCATGCGCGACCCGGTGGCCGTGCCCACGCCCGGCGGCGAGAAGCGTTAGCATCATCCCCGCATGAGTTTCGTTGTTCTTTTCGTCATTCTGGGCGCTGCGGCGGCCGGGTTCGCGCAGGGCCTCTCGGGCTTTGCCTTCGCCATGATCGCCATGTCGTTCTGGGCCTGGGTGCTGGAGCCCACCACGGCGGCGGTGATGACGGTGACGTGCTCGGTGGTCGGGCAACTGATGACGATTAAATCCGCGCGGGCGGGTTTTGATTTCAAGCGCATTCTGCCGTTTGTGCTGGGGGGCCTCATCGGCGTGCCGATGGGGGCGGCCATTCTGCCGCTGATCGATCAGACTATGTTCCGGCTTATACTGGGTGCGTTCGTGCTGTCGTGGTCGTCCACCATGCTGCTCGCGGGCCACAGGTGGACGCTGAAAGCCGAGAACCGCGCGGCCGATGCCGGCATCGGCGTGGTGGGCGGGGTGATGGGCGGCATCGGCGGGCTTGCGGGCGCGGTGCCGACGCTGTGGTGCTCGCTGAAATCCTGGGACAAGAACGCCCAACGCGCCGTCATCCAGACCTTCAACCTCACCATGCACACGGTCACATTAACTGCGTATGTGGCGGGCGGGCTCATTACCACGGCCACGACGCAGTGGCTGGCCCTGGCCGTGCCCGCCATGCTGATCCCCTCGTTCATCGGCAACCGGCTTTACAATCGGATCAGCGATGCGGCCTTCCGCCGCCTGGTGCTGATCCTGCTGCTGATCTCGGGGACCACGCTGCTGACCACATCGCTGGCCGCGCTGATCTAGCGCCCTGGAGTCGGGGCGGGCACTTAATTAATTGATTTTAAATGGTAATCTACCAGTCTGCGACCTGATGCTGCGGGCCGGTGGCGGTCTTTTAACCGGTCCGGCTTATGCTCAAACCGAGGCTGAGCGCTGGCAATTCGGGGCCCTGGGGTTTATATCAGCGCCTCGTTTATCGGCCCGGCAGAGGGCCTGTTTTTGAGGTTGAAGATGGCGACCGCGACGAAGTGGAACCGTGACAGTTGGCGCAACCGCCCGATCCAGCAGGTGCCGGAGTACCCGGACAAGGCTGCGCTTGAGGCTGCGGAAAAGACCCTGCGCAACTATCCGCCGCTGGTGTTCGCGGGCGAAGCGCGCCGCCTGAAGGCATCGTTGGCGAAAGTCGCCGAGGGCAACGCTTTTCTGCTCCAGGGCGGCGACTGTGCGGAAAGCTTCGCCGAATTCCACCCCGACAACATCCGCGATACCTTCCGCGTCCTGTTGCAGATGTCGGTGGTGCTGACGTTCGGCGCGGCCATGCCCATCGTGAAAGTGGGCCGCCTGGCCGGGCAGTTCGCCAAGCCGCGCTCGGCCACGACCGAGGTTATTGATGGCGTCGAACTGCCGTCTTACCGCGGCGACAACATCAACGGCATGGACTTCACGCCCGAGGCGCGCACGCCCGACCCGCAGCGCATGGTGCAGGCCTACAACCAGTCGGCCGCGACCCTGAACCTGCTGCGCGCGTTCGCGCAAGGGGGCTACGCCGACCTGCACAAGGTGCACCAGTGGACGCTGGGCTTCGTGAAAGACGAAGTGCAGATCGAGAAGTACCGCCGTTTCGCCGACCGCATCCAGGAAACGCTGGCGTTCATGGAAGCCTGCGGCCTCACGGGCGAGACCGTGCCGCAAATCCGCGAGACCGAGTTCTACACCTCGCACGAAGCCTTGTTGCTGCCCTACGAAGAAGCGCTGACGCGCATCGATAGCACTACCGGCCAGTGGTACGCCTGCTCGGCGCACATGGTCTGGATCGGCGAGCGTACGCGCCAGTTGGACGGCGCGCATGTGGAATACTTCAAGGGCATCAACAACCCCATCGGCATCAAGATCGGGCCGACGGTGTCGCCCGACGATCTGATGAAGCTGTGCGATGTCTTGAACCCCAATAACGAAGCGGGGCGCCTGACGCTGATTACCCGCATGGGCGCCGAGAAGGTTGCGGCCAACCTGCCGCAACTGGTGCGCAAGGTGAAAGCCGAAGGCCGCAACGTGGTGTGGGTGTGCGACCCCATGCACGCCAACACGATGAAGAGCAACACGGGCTACAAGACGCGCCAGTTCGACCGCATTCTGGCCGAAGCCAAGGCGTTCTTCGCCGTCCACAGCGCCGAAGGCAGCCATGCTGGCGGCGTGCACTTCGAACTGACGGGCAAGGACGTCACCGAGTGCGTCGGCGGCGCGCAGGCGATTACGGAAGCGCGTTTGGGCGACCGTTATCATACCCACTGCGACCCGCGCCTGAACGCGTCTCAAGCACTGGAACTGGCGTTCCTGATCGCCGAGATGCTGAAGGACGAGCGCGTCCGCACGCTGCAATCGCGCCAGACGCAGGTTGCGGCGGCGCAATAGCATTTCGTGCCCGCCACGTTCATCATCGCCCTGGCCCAGATTGACCCCACGGTCGGCGACATCGCCGGCAACGTGGCGTTGATCCGCGCCGCGCGTGCCGAGGCCGCCAAGGCCAAGGCCGATCTGGTGGTGTTCCCCGAATTGTCGGTGGTGGGCTATCCGCCCGAAGATCTGGTGTACCGCCCGGCGTTCCTGGATGCCGCCGAGGCCGCCGTGAACGATCTGGCCAAGGACACCGCCGATGGCGGCCCGGCCCTGATCGTGGGCGCACCCTGGCGCGGCGAGGGGAAAGATTTAGGCAAGACTTTCAACGCGGGTATTGTGCTGGATGGGGGCGCGATCTCCGCCATTCGGTTCAAGCACCATCTGCCCAATTACGGCGTGTTCGACGAAGCGCGCATTTTCGATTCCGGCCCGGCCCCAGGGCCAGTGGTGGTGCGCGGGCTTCGCATCGGCCTCATGGTCTGCGAGGACATGTGGTTCGAGGATATCGCCGAGACACTGGTGGAATCGGGCGCTGAAATTCTCATCGTGCCCAATGGCTCGCCGTTCGATGTGGAAAAGCCCGACGTGCGCCTGAACCACGCCGTCGCCCGCGTGACCGAAACCCTGCTGCCGCTGATCTACGTGAACCAGGTGTGCGGCCAGGATGATCTAGTGTTCGACGGCGCATCCTTTGTGTTGAACGCCGACCGGGCGCTGGCGGTGCAGATGCCGTCGTGGCGTTCGGCCCTGACGCTGACCGCCTGGACGCGCGCCGGCGATGACACACTGGTGTGCCAGAAGCAAGAATTGGCCGCACCGCTGTCGAAAATGGAAAGCGTCTATCAGGCGCTGATGCTGGGCCTGGGCGATTACGTGCGCAAAAATAAATTCCCCGGCGTGGTGCTGGGCCTCTCGGGCGGCATCGACAGCGCGCTCAGTGCCGCCATCGCCGTGGATGCGCTGGGCCCGGACAAAGTGCACTGCGTGATGATGCCCTCGCCCTATACCAGCCAAGAGAGCCTGAACGACGCGGCGGCGGTCGCGAAGTATCTCGGCGTGCGGCTCGATACCATATCCATCGGCCCGGCCATGAGCGCCTATGATGCGATGCTGAAGGACCTGTTCGCGGGCTCAAACGCCGACATCACCGAGGAAAACCTGCAAAGCCGCGCGCGCGGCATGGCGCTGATGGCGTTGTCCAACAAGTTCGGCAAAATGGTGCTCTCCACCGGCAACAAAAGCGAAATGTCGACCGGGTACGCGACACTCTACGGCGACATGTGCGGCGGCTACGCGGTACTGAAGGACGTCTACAAAACCACGGTGTTCGCGCTCTCGAAATGGCGCAACGCGCACAAGCCCGTGGGTGCCTTGGGGCCTGCCGGCCCGGTGATGCCCGAGAACGTCATCACCAAGCCGCCGACCGCCGAACTGAAGCCCAACCAGAAAGACCAGGACACGCTGCCGCCCTACGATGCGCTGGATGCCATTCTGCATGGCCTGATCGAAGACGCGGCGGGGGTTGCAGCCGTGGCCGCGCGCGGGTTTGACCTTGCGACCGTCAAGCGCGTCTACAAGATGCTGAAAACCGCCGAGTACAAGCGCCGCCAGGCGCCGCCGGGCGTGAAGATCACGCACTTGGCCTTCGGGCGCGACTACCGCTACCCCATCACCAATGGCTTCCAGGACGATGGAGCCGCGAAGTGACGCCGACATTCAGGTTCGCGCCCAGCCCCACGGGGTTCTTGCACATCGGCAATGCGCGGCCCGCCGTTATCAACTGGCTGTACGCCCAGAAAATGGGCGGGCGTTTTGTGTTGCGCATCGACGATACCGATACGGCGCGCTCGAAGCCCGAATTCACCGCCGCCATCGAGCGCGATCTGACTTGGCTGGGCCTGACCTGGGACGCCGAGGAGTTTCAGTCCAAGCGGCTGGACCGCTACTCTGGCGCCGCCGAGAAGCTGAAGCAACTGGGCCGCCTCTATCCGTGCTACGAAACCGCCGACGAACTTGAGATGAAGCGCAAGCTTCAACTGAAAGCCGGCAAGCCGCCGCTCTATAAGCGCGCCGATCAGGCTTTAAGTGCCGCCGACAAAGCGCGCTACGAGGCCGAGGGCCGCAAGCCCCATTGGCGGTTCA
>JAEUKM010000405.1 GCA_016793085.1 Rhodospirillaceae bacterium | reverse complement strand
TGGTTTCGATGAAGCGTAAGAATCCGTCCTTGAACGGATAATGCGTCGTCCAGTTGGGATTGAACGGATAGAGCAGCAGGTGCGCGCTCTCGGTCTTTGCCATGATGCGCGCCCAGGCCTCCACCAGGTCGGGGCCGATCTTGAAATAGTTGGCGCCCGAGACCAGCAGCAGGGCGGCGTCGGGCACCCCCAACTGCTCGCGCGTCAGCGGCGTGGGTTCGGGTTCCTCGCCGGCGAAGGCGTAGTGGTTGGCCGAGCCGGGCACCAACAATAATTGCTCGGTGTATTCTTTTTCGGCTTCCGGCGGCTCGTTCAGTTCGCCGTTGATGTAGGCATCGACGTTGATAAAACCTGTCGTATGAGGGCAACTGTGCATGGCCACTTGTAGGCGCGCCAGCCGCTGAACCATCAGCAGCGTCCACGGAAAGCGGCAGGTGTTGGTCAGGTTGGCCCCGGCCAGCAGGATATCGAGATTTTGGGCCACTATGGCATCGGCGCTGGCCGCGATGTTTGAAACAGGCAGCGTGACGAACTCATCGGCCACGTCGGCGAAGTTGCTAGCCAGACCCGCTGCCTCGTCGGGCACGAAGGCGGTGACGTGGTACACGCTTCTGTCCAGGCCCAAGAGGTGCCCGCGCACCGCTGCCGTTTCGCTAGCCGCGCCTGGGCACAGCAGGCCCAGGCGGATGATAGGGTCGTCCGTCGGGCGCTCGGGGAACAGCACGTCGCGGCTTAAGTCTTTCAGGTCCAGGTAGGCACGGATCAGTTCGGCGCGCTGCACAGCAAGCGATTTCAGGCTCACGTCCTCGCCGTAGACGGAGGTGATGGTGTACCCCTCGACGAATCCTTCCAGCAGGCCCGCGCGGAATTCCGGCTCCTCAATCACCTTGGCAGCCTTGTGGATCTCGCGCACTACGGCTTCCAGATGGGCGAGGCTGCGTTTGCGCATGCCGTCGCGGGTGAAGAACACCGGCACGGACAGCAACAGTTTCACCACCGTCGGCAGCACTTCCACGGGGATATCCACGATTTCAAAAGCGCGCTCGATGGATTGCGGAAAGCTGAACAGGCTCAAACCCAGATACGCGCCGACCTTGCGGTTGATGTCGTGCTCGACGGTGAGGATGCGGTGGCAGCGCTCGGCCACGGCCTGCTCGGCCTTGGTGAGTGCTAAATGCCGCACGCCCGAGTTCACCATGGTCAGAATGGCGTCGCCCGCCGGGTTGCGGCAGAGCGCGGCCAGGCGCTCGATACGGCCTTCCAGGCACACCTCGGCCAGGTTCAGGCGCAGTTCGCGCAGCTTGCGTTCCGATTGGGCGTCCATTCGCGCGTCAAATCCGTGTTGAGATGGCGGCAATCTAGCGGATTTGCAGCCGGTCGAGATAGGGGGCAAGGCAGGCGAGTGTCTGCTCCAGGGCTTGTGAATTAGCGGCGATCACGCGCGCACCGGCTTCGCCCATGGCTTGCGCGCGCGCCGGGTCCGACAGCAAGGCCGACACTTCAGCCCCCAAGGACTCGGGTGCGGCAACCTTCAGGGCCGCACCTTCGGCTTCCAGTGCCGCGGCTAGCTCGGTGAAGTTCGACATATCGCGTCCCCACAGGCAGGCGCGGCTGAGCTGCGCGGGTTCGGCGGGGTTCTGGCCGCCGCCGACCGTGAACGACGTGCCGATAAAGGCCACGGGGCTTCAGCGGTAAAACAGGCCCAACTCGCCCATGGTGTCGGCCATGTAGACGTCGGTGTTGGCCGTGATGGCATCGCCCGCGCTGCGCTGTGCGACCTTCAGGCCCAGGCCGCGCAGCGTCGCGGTCATTTCGGAGCCGCGTTCGGCGTGGCGGGGAACAACGTACAAAAGTGCGCCCGGGCGCTGTGCTTTGACGGCGAGGTGCGCGCGGCCCACGATAATGTCCTCGCCGGGATGAATGCTGGCCGCTGTCCAGGTAGGGCGGTTGCCTGCCTGGGTTTGCGATTCTTGCAATGCGCCCGCGTCACAGGGCAGGGGTGGCTGGGCCAGCTTCAGATTGCCGCTGGTCACGGCCTTGCGCGCGCCGAGCTTCTCGAAATGCGCGCGATCTGTGTCGGACTGCGCGCACACCAGGTCGAAGGCCGCGAACACTTCCGTCATGAGGCTCGGAAAGATGCTCCAGCCATCGAAGGCTTTCTCCGACATGCGTGCATTCACCTGCACGATGGGAACGCCGCGCTGGCGCAGCAATGTGATGGTGTTGGGCCAGATTTCGGAATCGACGCGTAACGCCAGCCCCGGCCGCCAATGATCGAGAAACCGCGCCACCCATGCCGCATGGTCGTGCGGCGCGTACTGATGCAGCGCGCGCAGCGGCAGGCGGCCCTGGGTCATCCGTGCTGACGTCACGGTGCCGGTCGTCAGCAGAACCGTGAACCCTTTGTCCGCGAGGGCTGTGATAAGCGGCAACACCGAGGACGTTTCGCCCACGCTGGCGGCATGGCACCAGATCAGCGGGCCGGCAGGGCGGGGCGTTGCCGTTTCGCCGAAGCGTTCACGCCAGCGGTCTTGGTCTTCCTTGCCGCGCGCGATGCGTTGGCGCAGCAGCACGGGCATGGCCGGGGCGGCCAGCGCCGTGGCAAAGCGATAAAAACCGAGCATAAGTGAACCCGACATAGGCGAACCCTATGCTGCGGGGTGCGGAATGAAAAGCTGAACCGCCACAAAACTCTGACGGTGGGGTTGCCGCTGTGGAGGCGTTACTTCTTTTTCGCCGTCAGCATGTCGATGATGGCGTCAGCCTTGGGGGTCGCGCCGTCGGCGCCGGTCTGCTCGACAATCCAGGCTTTCGCCTTGGCGGGGTCGACGGGGTACTTTTCCAGAAGCACGGCAAGCACAGCCTGTGTCGCGAACACGTTGGCGGCCAGATCGTCGATGGCGCCCAGCACGCTGTCCAGGTGGGCGTTGGTGGTGCGGCCCATCTTTTCCAGGTCGTCGGATACTTTGCCCAGAAGACCCTGAAGCTGGCTCATCATGAAGTCTGACATGGACTTTTTCCTTCCCCCGCCGTTCCGGCAGGTCCCGTTCACAGGCTCGGCAGTTTGGCCAGCCCCGCGGGGCTGTGCCGCCGCAGTATTAGCCCTTGCCTCTTTCAGCCTTGTGCAGAAACCTTAGGCTTAACGCAAGACCTCTCCCACACCTACGTGCGATTGGTAAATAACACTTTAAAGGGCCCTTGATGACGTTGGGAAAACTGGGGATCGGCTGGCAGTTGGGGGTGCCGAGCGGCTGGGGCACTTACGGGGTCAACCTGGCGTTGGAACTGGCCCGGCGCGGCTGCGAGCCGGAACTTTTCTTCACCACACCTGCGCTGAAGCTGCCACCCGCGCAGGCTCAGGTGTTGGGCCCGGCCCTTGCCCGCCAGCCTGGCAACATGGCGGCCTTCAGGCAGGGCGCGCCGTTCCCGTTTCCCGTGCTCCATGCCCTCGGCGACAAGCTCGACCTGCCCGATATTCTGGCGCCGCTGAAGGGAACGCCCGATATCGGGATGGTCTTTTTTGAATCGGCTGTGATCCCGCCCGCCAACATCGCGCGCGCCAAGCGCTTCGCCGTCATCGTCGCGGGGTCCACCTGGAACGCCGAGGTTCTGAAGGCGCACGGCGTAGGGGCGGTGCGCAACTGCCCCCAGGGTGTCGACCTGGACGTGTTCAGACCCGGCCCGAAACAGGGGCGTTTCAAGGACCGCTTTGTCGTTTTCTCCGGCAGCAAGCTCGAATACCGCAAAGGGCAGGATCTGGTGATCGCGGCCTTTCAGCGCTTTCAGGCCAAACACCCCGATGCTCTGCTAGTAACAGCCTGGCACAGCCCCTGGCCCCAGGCCGCCCAAAGCATGGCCATGTCCACCCATATAAAGCAGCCGCCATCGGTGGGGCCCGATGGCCGGCTCGATCTCGCGAGCTGGGCCGCCACGCATGGCGTCCCCGAAAATGCGTTCATCGATTTGGGGGCGCTTGCGAACGCCGACATACCCGCGATTTTGCGCGAGGCCGATGTGGCGCTGCTGCCCAGCCGCTGCGAGGGCGGCACGAACCTCGTCGCCATGGAATGCATGGCGTGTGGCGTGCCGGTGATTTTGTCGCGCAATACGGGGCACATGGATTTGATCGCGCCCGGCAATGGCTATGCGCTCGATCTGCAAATTCCCATTGGCGCCATCACCGGCCGCAAAGACCTGGACGGTTGGGGTGAATCCTCCATCGATGAAATTATCGCGCGGCTGGAAGACGCCTACGGTAACCACCAGGAGCGGCTGCAACGCGGCGCGGCCGCGGCCGCATTCATGCAAAGCTGGGGCTGGCCTGCGCAGGTGGGCCGTTTCCGTGACGCGATTGCGGAGTTTACGGGCTAACCCGCGCAGTATGCGCGCCAGGCCTCGCGCAGCCCCGCCGTGAACGATCCAGCGAAACGCTTTGCATCGCAGACGGGCGAGGCTTTCAGTTTTTCACGCAATGTTTTACGCAGGTCCGCCAGCGCCGGAATGTTTTGCGCTTTTGCCGCGGCCAGATTCTGGAAATCCGTGCGGCCCAGCGCCACAAAATCGGACAGCCCCGCGTTGCTCATGTAGCTGACGGAATGACGCCCGGCGAAGGTGCGCCCCGGAAATGTCACCACCGGCACGCCCATCCACAGCGCCTCGCAGGTGGTCAGCCCACCGGAATAGGGGAACGTATCGAGCGCGATATCGATGTCGTTGTAATGCGCCAGGAAGGCGTGATGCTTGGCGTAGCCGCGAATGTCGACGCGCGCGGTCTCGATGCCCGCACCCAGGAACCAGTCGAGTAGTCTTTTCTTCACTCCACTGTCGTCCAAGCCGCGAAACGCCAGCACGATCCGGCTGCGGGGAACTAGCGCCATGATCTCGGCATAACTGCGCACGAGGGTCGAGTTCAGCTTGGTGGCGTTGTTGAGGCAGCCGAAAGTGACATAGCCGTTGTGTAGGGCTGGCAGCGGCGCCACGTCGCCTACGCCCGCAGGCGGTTCGTAGCACGTATAGCCATCGGCGAGGCGCAGGATTTTCTCGGGCCCCGTAATGCTCACACCTTCGGGCGCGTGCCAGCGGTCGGCGATGATGTAGTCCATGGTCGGCAGCCCTGTGGAGCCCACGTAGCCCAGCCACGTCATCTGCACCGGCGCCGGTTTGCGCGCAAAAGCCGCCAGCCTGTGCCCCGACGTATGTCCGCTCATATCGATCAGGATGTCGATGTTGGCGCTTGCGATGTCCGCTGCCAGTTCGGCATCGGAGAGAGCCTCCACGCGCCGCCAGTCCGTGACGGCCGCGATCCGCTGCGACAGATGATCCTCGCGCACGGCCCGGCGGCTGCTGAAGACCGTGGCGCTGACTTGCGCGCGGTCGAGGTTCTCGAACAGCCCCACGCTTAAGAACCCGCACGGATGATGCCCCAGGTCGGCGGAGACGAAGCCCACGCGCAAGGGCCGGTCCGGGGTTTTGTCGCTGATCTGATGTACCGGGGCCGTGAAGATATTGTTGTGCGTGCCGACCCAATGCGTATGGGCGGCGGCTAGCGTCTGGTCATCCACACCCGGCACGTACTGCAGGCAGCTTAAAATGTTGCTGGCGGTGGCAAGCGATGTGGGGTCCAGTTTCGCCGCCGTTTCAAACGCCGCCAGCGCCTCCTCCGAGCGCGCGCTTTCACTGAGGATGTTGCCCAGCGTGTTATAGGCCTTGGTGTGCGCAGGGTTCAGTTCGATGACCTTGCGGATTTCGGCTTCCGCTTCGCTGAGGCGTGTTTGGTCCCGATACGCATTGGCCAAGTTGTAGCGCGCCTCGGCATAGGTAGGCCGCTGCTGAACGGCGCGGTGGAAGCACTGCAGGGCTGTGTTCACATCCTCAAGGTCGCGGTAGACGATACCGAGGTTGCTGAGGGCCTCGGGGTATGCGGGTTGGCGGGCCAGGGCCGCTTCGTAGGCCTTCACGGCTTCAGGTAGCTTTTTCTGC
>JAEUKM010000372.1 GCA_016793085.1 Rhodospirillaceae bacterium | reverse complement strand
TGTAAGGCAACCCGAGCGCGGATACTTTGAGAAGCCTCAAACCGCCTTAAGCAAAGCCCCGCACATCCACCAAGTGCCCGGCGATGCCCGCCGCCGCGGCCATGGCGGGGCTCATCAGGTGGGTGCGCCCGCCCTTGCCCTGGCGACCCTCGAAGTTGCGGTTGGAGGTGGCGGCACAGCGCTCGCCCGGCTCCAGCCGGTCGGGGTTCATGCCGACACACATGGAGCAGCCCGGCTCGCGCCATTCAAAACCCGCCGCCGTGAAAATGCGGTCGAGCCCTTCACGCTCAGCCTGCTTTTTCACCAGCCCCGAACCCGGCACCACCATGGCCTTCACATGTTTCGCCAACCGCTTGCCCTTCACGATATTCGCGGCGGCGCGCAAATCCTCGATACGGCTGTTGGTGCACGAGCCGATGAAGACGCGGTCGATCTTCACGTCCGTCAACTGCTCGCCGGGCGTCAGGCCCATGTAAGCCAATGAACGCTCCACCGCCGCACGCTTGTTCACATCGTTATAATCGGCGGGCGCAGGCACAACGGCCGTCACCGGCAGCGAGTCCTCGGGGCTGGTGCCCCAAGTGACACGCGGCGCGATGGTGCTTGCGTCGATCTCCACCGTTGTGTCGAACTTTGCATCGGGGTCGCTGTATAGCGTGCGCCAGTAGGCGACGGCCTTGTCCCACTGTTCGCCCTTGGGCGCCAGCGGGCGGCCTTTAATATAAGCGATGGTGGTATCGTCGGGGGCCACCATGCCGGTGCGCGCGCCCGCTTCGATGGTGAGATTGCACAAGGTCATGCGCGCTTCGATGGACAGGGCCCGCACTGGCTCGCCTGTGTATTCCACGGCATGGCCGGTAGCGCCCGCCGTGCCGATGCGCGCGATCACCTCCAGCGCCATGTCTTTCGCCGTGACGCCCGCACCCAGTTTGCCCGTGATGTTCACGCGCATGGTCTTGGACCGGCGCATGACATGGCACTGGGTGGCCATGACGTGCTCGATCTCGGAAGTGCCGATACCAAAGGCCAGCGCACCCAGCGCGCCGTGCGTGGTGGTGTGGGAATCGCCGCAGACCAACGTGGTGCCCGGCAGCGTCAGGCCCAGTTCGGGGCCGATGACATGCACGATGCCCTGGCGCTCGTCGTCCATGGGAATATACGGCATCCCAAATCGTTTGGTGTTTTTCACCAGCATCTCAAGCTGGGCCACGGATTCAGGATCGTCGATTTTGACCAAGCGGTCGGACGTGGTGGGCACGTTGTGATCGGGCACGGACAACGCGGCCTGGGGGCGGCGCAAGGCGCGGCCTGCCTGGATCAGGCCCTCGAAGGCCTGCGGGCTCGATACTTCCTGCACCAAGTGCCGGTCGATGTAGAGAATGCAGTCGCCGTTCGGGTACTGATGGACGACGTGGGCATCCCAGATTTTATCGTACAGCGTGCGCGGCATGGCTGATCCCTCACTCGGGGTCATATAAGCCAGAGCCAGCGTGCCGCCAAGCACGGCCGCGCGGGGTTTACTGCCAGGCGGTCTTCAGGCGAACGTACAGCACACGCCCGCGCGGATCGTGGATTTTGCTGTCGTAACCGGCGTTGGTGATAACGTTGGGCGGGTCCTGGTTGAACACGTTGAGCGCGCCGATACTTAAAGCAACATTACGCCCCTCGCCCAAGAGGTTGCCCTTGAAGCTATGGCCGTATTGCAGGTCCAGCGTGGTCTGGCTTTTGATGCGCCGGTTGGCGTTCTGGTCGTCGTCATACGCGCTGATGAAACGCAGCATCATGTAGGCACTGTGTCCGTCCAGCGCCCATGACAGCGCGGCGTTGCCGCGCCAGTTGGGCAGCGAGCGCGCGAAGGTGTTGAAGTTGCGGTTGCCCGCGACATTCCGGCGCGGGCTTGCCGGCGTGTCCCGAATGATAAACTGGCTGATCCAGGTGGCATCCGCGCTGATCGTGAAATCGCCCGCGCGCGGCATGGACCACGCCTGGCTGAGCGCGAGATCGAGCCCATCCGTTAGCGCCTTCGAGGCGTTGATGTAGCTGGTGTCGATACGCAAAATCTGGCCCGTGGCGCGGGTAATACGCGGATCGTTGGGGTTGGCGTTCACCAGGGCTTGCGCGCCCTGCTTGACGATGATGTCGGTGTAGTCGAAGCGCCAGTAATCCGCCGACGCGCTGAAGCCGTCGAAGGGCGTGAGTGTAACGCCGAGATTGCTGGTGTCAGCCTCTTCGGGTTTCAGGTTTGCAGCCCCCAGGCTGCGCACGGCGCGGAAGCCCCGCGTGCCCGTCAGCGGATCAAGAATGTCCTGCTGCACCGACTGGATGGAGAAGGCCTGGAACACCGAGGGCGCCCTGAACGCCGTGCCATAACTGCCGCGCGCCCGCAGCCAGTCCAAAGGCGACCATGTCAGGCCGATTTTGGGGTCGGTCGATGAAAACTCGCCGCCCGTGTTTTCATGGCGCAGGGCTACTTGCGCTTCGAGATTGCGAGAGAGCGGGCCGCGTGCCTCGGCGAAGGCCGCCCACACGTCGCGCGCGCCGGCAAAGTCAGGCCCACCGAAGAAGAAGATGTAATTCTCGCGGTTGAACTGGTCATCGAGGTCGCCGATGACTTTCTCGTGGCGGTATTGCCCACCCACGGCCAGGCCCCAGGCCCCGTGCGCCGTCTCAACCACATCGCCGCTTAAGATCGCGTCCAGCGTCGTCAGGCGCGTGCGGTAGTCGTAGGTGATCGTCGAATTGAAATCATCGATCACACGCGGATCGTTGTAGGTGGCCTGGCCCGGCTGCGCGCGCAACGCCGAGCCGAACGGGTTGAAGAACTGGTTGTTGTTGGGCCCGCCGCGCCCGTTCAAAGCCGCGATGAAGCGGTCGGTGAGGTCGTTGTTGATGCCGACGAGAAAATCATTCTCGCTGTGGGTGGCGCCCACGTCCCAGGTCCAACCGCGCAAATCGCCCCTGGCCCCCACTACGCCGCGCCAGGTGTCTGAGGTATGCGTCACCGTTTCATCGGCGTTGGCGGCCCCTTGGGCGCGGCCCAGGAACAGCACCGGCACGCCGAAGATGTTGCCGGGATTGTTGGCGGGCACGATGGGCGAGTTGAGCAGCGGGAACGAGGGCGACGTGCCGCGCAGGGCATCGGCCTTGGCGTAAGCCGCTTCCGTATAAAGAGTGACGCCGTTATCGGCGTTCAGTTCACCTGAGGCATAGGTGTTCCAGCGCCGCTCGCGCGGCACCAGATGATAGTACGACGAGAAATCGAACAGGCACGTACCCACCACGCCGCTGGTGACACCCGCGGGCTGCGGATTGCGCGGGCTTGGAATGCCGCCGCCCGCCGCACAGTTGGGATCGATGATGGGCTGGTTGTTCGCCAGGCCAAACGGCAGATCGGGGAATGCCGGCGAACGCTCGAGCAGAATGAAGGCGCCCGGCTGCCCGAAAGAAGAGAACGCCTTGCCTTTGGTGTAATCGCGCTGCGATGTCGGCAGCCACGAGCGGCGCAGGTAGCTTGCCGCCGCCATGCCGCGCACATTGCCGAGGCCGCCGCCCGCGATGCCCGAAACCAGCAGATCGTCCTGCGACGAATTGGCCGTGTTGGCGTAATCCACCTGCGCCTCGACACCGGTGAAATTTTTCCGCGTCACGAAATCGGCCACGCCGGCAACAGCATCGGTGCCGTAAAGCGCAGCGGCGCCGTCTTTCAGTACGTCGAGCCGCTCCAAGGCGATGAGCGGAATGAGCGCGTTGAGATCGACGAAGGTGGAGCCGTCGTCGGCCAGACCTCCCGAAATTGTCTGCCGCCGCCCGTTCAGCAGCACCAGGGTGGCGTTCAGCCCCAGCCCGCGCAGGTTGAAGTTGGAGGTGCCGACGGAGAGATTCTGTGTGAACACATCGGTGTTGAATTCAGAACCCGTATTGACGGAGAGCGTGCGCACCACGTCGGCGGGCGTGGTGAAGCCCGCAGCCGCCAGATCGGACGCAGTGATGGTGACGACCGGCGACGGGCTGGCGGCGCGCTCACCCTTCAGCCGGGATCCGATGACCGTAATTTCATCAATAGCTGAAGGCGCACTGACGGCTGCGGGTTCGGCGGTAGCCGGAACGGTTATGGCCGCGGCGGCCAGCACCGCAGCACCAAACGTGCGCCGCATTGTTAGCCACCGCATGGTCCCCTGTCGCATGCTTTTGAACCGCCGCCCCGTTGCAAGTGCGGCGTGTCATACGTCAACATGCCGCGCGGCAAAAGCTAAATCTGAACGCGCTGCATTTATGGATATGACGAAGGAACAAATTTTGCCAAGCTTGGGCAACTTCGCATACTGGGCCCTGCTGTGAAACGCGCACATCTCGCAATCATCGGTTGTCTTCTCGCATCGCTGTGTGGCTTGCATGATCATACCGTGCAGGCCAAGACATTCCGCGTGGGCGTGCAGCTTCTGCCGCAAACGCAAGGCGCGCCCTTCAACTCACTGAATCTGCCCGCCAGCATGCCGCATGTGGCGATCTACGACACGATGACGACTATCGGCCCGGACGGCAGCGTGCAGCCGGGCCTGGCGGTGACGTGGACGGCCGAGACGCCCACGCGCTGGGTGTTCACGCTGCGCGACAATGTTGTGTTCTCTAACGGCGAGCCATTGACGGCCGAAGCGGTTGTAACGGGCATCGACTTCCTGATGACGCCCGAAGGCCGCAGCGAGTCGGTGGGAAGCCAACTCAACAACTATACCGTCACGGGTGCGAAGGCGCGCGACAGGCTGACCGTGGAAGTGACAACGGCACAGCCCGACGCGATCCTGCCACTGCACTTTATGTTCCTGCGCGTGGTGGCGCCCGCCGCCTGGCGCAAACTGGGCCCGCAGGGCTATCAGGCCGCCCCCATCGGCACCGGGCCCTTCGTGGTGAAGAAATGGGCAGCGGGTAAAATCGAGATGGACGCCAACCGCACCTCGTGGCGCGCGCCGAAGCTGGACAAGCTGGAGATTTTACAAATCTCCGATCCGTCGGCGCGCGTGCAGGCCTTAAGTTCGGGCGCCATCGACATCGCCTACGGAATCGGGCCCGAGGAACGCGACACCATCGAAGCGGCGGGTGGGCAACTCATGACCTACAAAACGCCCGAGACCAGCTTTCTCGCTTTCGTGACGGTGAAGGACAGCCCGGTGAAAGATGTGCGCGTGCGCCGCGCGCTGAACCATGCCGTCAACCGCCAGCGCATCATCGACACCATCATGGCCGGGGCCACCACGCCCTCCTCGCAGATTGCGCATCCCCTGGGCTTCGGCTTCAACCCCGATGTGAAACCCTACGACTATGACCCCGTGAAAGCCAAAGCTCTGCTGGCCGAGGCGGGGTATCCCAACGGGTTCGAACTGCCCGCCCTGATGGTGGGTAACGCCAACAGCGATGACGCTGTGTACCAACAAATTGCGACGGACCTCGCGGCCGTGGGCGTGCGCATGACCTTGCGACGCCAGACCTTCGCGAAAAATCTGGAATACATCTATCAGGGCGGCTGGCCGTCGCTGGCCTTCAGCATGCGCGCCAACGGCTACGACCCCCTGAACGCGTACCGCATCAGATCATGCGGCTGGGTGCATCCGTACC
>JAEUKM010000357.1 GCA_016793085.1 Rhodospirillaceae bacterium | reverse complement strand
TGCGGCACGGCATGGATATTGCGCGCATTGGTTCCGGCTGCTGCCGCTTTTTCAATCACGCAGCCGCCGACCACGTCGAATTTGTCAAACAGCACGCCGCGCGACAGCGCCGAGTTATGCCCGCTGGCGTCGTGAATGATGGGGCGCTCGGCCACGATCATTACCTGGCCGATGTCGTTGTGCTGAACGTCGCGCTCGGTGTCCGGGCTTAGGTCGTTCACATCGATCACGTGGTCGATGGATTTCACCACCACATCATACGTGGCCGTGGCGAGCTTCAGGGTCAGGCGCCGCCCGGCCTTCAAGGGCGTGTGCGACAGCCAGAACAGGCGAACACTCAAAGCTTGCGCGGCGCTGGGCTTATGGGTTTCAGCCGTGATGAGCTGGCCACGCTCGACGAACAGGTCGCGGTCGAGCGTCAGGGCCACCGATTGCCCGGCCGTGGCGGCGATAACAGGCGTATCCACGTTCCAGCTTTCAAAGCCCGCCACCTTGGCCGTCTGGCCCGTGGGCCACAGCGAAATCGTATCTCCCAGGCGCACGGTGCCGCTTTCAACCCGGCCCACCAGAATGCGCGCTTCGTCGCGGCGGTAAACGTCCTGGATCGGCAGGCGGAACGGCAGGCCCGCCGGCACGGTGCGGTTGGGAAGGCGGTCGAGGGCCTCGATCAGGGTCGGGCCCGTCCACCAGGGCATATGGCTTGAACGCTCCACCAGATTGTCGCCGTGGCGCGCGGCAATGGGGATGATGTGATCGGCCTTCAAGCCCAGCGACTGCAGATAGCCCGTGATCTCATCCGACACTTTGGCGAACACGGTTTCGTCATGGCCTACCAGGTCCATCTTGTTCACGGCCACCACCGTGCGCGAGATGCCGAGCAGCTTCAGCAGATAGGCATGGCGGCGCGTCTGTTCGGCCACCCCTTGCGACACGTCCACCAGAATCACGCCGGCTTCGGCCAGCGAAGCGCCGGTGATCATGTTGCGCAGGAATTCGCGGTGGCCGGGCGCATCGATGATCAGGTAGCCGCGCTCGGCGCTGCGGAACCAGATTTGGGTGGAATCCACTGTAATGGCCTGGTCGCGTTCGAGCTGCAGGGCGTCGAGCGCGAAGGACCACTCGAACACGCCGCCGCGCTTGTCGGCGGCGCGTTTCAGTTCCTCGAATTTCCCGTCCGGCAGCGATTGCGTGTCGTGCAGCAGCCGCCCGATCAGGGTCGATTTGCCGTGGTCTACGTGGCCCACGAACACGATCGGGTAGGGGGCGTGCCGGGGCAGGTTGTCGTTGGTCATGGTTATAGATATCCGGAGACGCGCAGGCGTTCGAAGGCTTCCTCGGACTCGTGGTCCATGGTGCGACCGGCCCGTTCGGGCGCGCGCGTGGCGCTCAGTTCCGAGATGATTTCATCAATGGTCGAGGCCGTGCTTTTGATGGGCAGGGTAATGCCGACTTCACCCAAAGAGCGGTAGCGCTCGCCGTTCTTGGCGAAATACAGCGGCACCAACGGAATTTTCTCGCGCTTGATGTAGCGCCAGATGTCCACCTCGGTCCAATGCAGCAGCGGGTGTACCCTAACATGCGCGCCCAAGGGCACATCCAGCGTGTACTGGTCCCAGAACTCAGGCGGCTGGGTGCGGAAGTCCCAGGTGTTGCCGCCGCCGCGCGGGCTGAACACGCGCTCCTTCGCGCGCGTGGATTGTTCGTCGCGCCGGATGCCGGTGATGAGGCCCTTGAAGCCGTAGCGCTCCACGGCCTGCGACACGCCTAAGGATTTGCGTGCGGCAAAGCGCGTGTCGGGCGGCAGGCTCGCGTCCACCTCTTCGATGGGCGGGCACGGATCGGCGATCAACTCCAGGCCCCACTCTTTGGCGTAGCGGTCGCGGAAGGCATAGGTTTCGGGGAATTCCTTGCCCGTATCGAGGTGGCAGACGGGGAAGGGCACCTGGCCCAAAAAAGCCTTTTTAGCTAACCAAATCAACACGTTAGAGTCCTTGCCCAAGGACCACAAGAGGCCCAGCGGGCGCAGCTTACTGAACGCTTCGCGCAGGATGTAAACGCTGCGGGATTCCAACACATCTAAATCGTTCACGGGCTCATACTCCGGCCAAACGCGCGGGCTGTTTTGGTGCGGCGGAGGTAAAGCCAAGCCAGAGGGACCGCGCGATTGCGCGCCCTCGACGACCGGCTCACCCCTTCCGTGCTGTGGAAAATGCCTGAAGCCAGCCGCGTTCGTGCGTCAACTTGGCGATGGCCTTGAATAAGGTCTCACCCGAGAGGCCTTTTTCCTTCCAGGACCGGCGTGCGGCAGAAATTTCTTCCATGCGTTTCGCCCACTCGGGCCCGAAGACCGTATCGGCCAGGTAATCGCGCAGGAGCCGCGAGAATCCGGCGGCCGCGCCATCTGTGGACACGG
The DNA here is from genome assembly GCA_016793085.1 of Rhodospirillaceae bacterium. Taxonomy (GTDB): domain Bacteria; phylum Pseudomonadota; class Alphaproteobacteria; order Rhodospirillales; family Rhodospirillaceae. Next base: position 1,518 of record JAEUKM010000357.1, on the reverse strand, counting down.
TCACCAGAAGCTGCCCCCGGCGCAGGCGGGCGGGTAGATGGAACCGGCACAGGGGAATATCGTCCTGCACATGGGCGAGAGCCCCAAATGAGTGGGCGGCGTCGGCGACGCTGCGCGCCGTTTCGACGGGTGTGTCGGCTACGAATACCAGCCGTGGGCGGTGTACCTCGAAATCCGCGGCCGTGGGCCAGCGGGCCTGAAGACGCGCTCCAGCGGCTTCGCGCACGTCGGGGCCGGCCTCCGGTGCAAAAACGTGAATTTGGCCCGCACCATGCTCGGTCAGGAGGCCGATACGCGCGGCGGCAGACTTACCCGTGCCCACCACGAAAATGGGAATGTCGGTCACATCCAGCATCAGGGGCAGCAGGCGCGCGCGCGGCATATCGCTCATGGGGTAGACTCCAACGCTTCGGCGATCTCAAGGGCTGCATAGGTGAGAATGCCCGTGGCGCCCGCACGCTTGATGGCGACGAGCGATTCCAGAACGGCATCGGTGCGGTTGAACAGACCTTGCGCCGCGCCCACGGCCAGCATGGCGTACTCGCCGCTGACCTGGTAGGCGAAGACGGGCAATTCAACATCGCGCTTCAGGGCGGCGATGATGTCCAGCGACGTGCCCGCAGGCTTCACCATCAGCGCGTCGGCCCCTTCGCTCACATCAAGCCGCGCTTCGCGCAGGGCCTCGGCGGCGTTGGCCGGGTCCATCTGGTAAGTGCGTTTATCAGCCGGGCCGCCTTTGGCGCCTAAGCGCCCACCCGAACCGACGGCATCGCGGAAGGGACCATAGAAGGCCGAGGCATACTTCACGGCGTAGGACAAAATCAGCGTGTTGGTGTGACTGTGCGTTTCCAAGGCCCGGCGGATCGCGCCGACACGGCCATCCATCATGTCCGAGGGGGCGACGATATCCGCTCCTGCTTGCGCCAGCACTACCGCCTGCTCGGCCAGCACGGCCACGGTTGCGTCATTGGCGACATCGCCGTCGACGATCAGGCCGTCATGGCCGTGGTCGGTGTAGGGGTCCAGCGCCACATCGGCCACGATACCAAGGCCTGGCACGTTGCTCTTGATGGCGCGGATAGCCCGGCCCACCAGGTTGTCCGGGTTCAGGGCCTCGCGGCCGCGCGCGTCTTTCAGTTTAGCGTCTGTCGCGGGAAACAGCGCGATGGCCGGAATACCGGCGGCGTGGGCCTCGCGCGCGCGCGCGACCGCGCGGTCGACGGTCAGGCGCTGCACGCCGGGCAGGGTGGGAATATCCACGGCGGTATTGTCGCCGTCCATCAGAAACAGCGGCAGCACGAAATCATTGGCCGTCAGCACGGTCTCGCGCAACAGGCGACGCCGCCAATCGTGGGCGCGCCAACGGCGCAGCCGCGTTGCAGGGAATGAGGCGGTGGTCATGGCGCTATCCGCTAGGCCGCCAGGGCCTGGCGCTCAGCCAGGACATGCGAAAGTGTTTCGGCCATGGAGTCTGTCGTCATGTGCGGGGCCACAATCGTGTCCCAATGCGCGGGCAGG
>JAEUKM010000348.1 GCA_016793085.1 Rhodospirillaceae bacterium | reverse complement strand
TGGCTCTTCTGACCTGCCGCACCATTCCCGCCAAATTGTAAAGCAAGCCTAGGAACGTCGACACCAGCGGCTTTTAGGCCGCCGGTGGCAACACAGACAAGTTCTTGCGGCTAAGGCCAGAGTGAAGGCAGGCGCGCTTATTCTTGTTCTTGCCTAACGATCTTGCGGCCCGCCCGGCACAGCACGTGTGATGGGTTCGGCAGCTTGAACATTGGGCAGCTTGCGCAAGTTTTCGACCAGTATGCTCGACATTTTTGAAATCGCGGGGCTGACGATGATGGCTTGCTTGCTTTCATCGATATAGACATTCACGGGAAGTCCGGCTTTTTCGCTTAAGGCGGTTTCAAATTCATCGATCTTTTTTTGGTACACCGTCCAATCGTTCGCCTGGGAAGTCATAATAGGCGCCAGAGCTGCAGCAAGCTTAGAATCATTTATTTCATTGGCTTTGATCTGAAATCGAGCGGGTGCCGTTTGATTCATTCCAAGCTTTTGAACAGGAAGCATTACTGGATGAGTCCCAATGGAGATGAGACGTTCGCGCAGCATGGCTTGGACTTGACTTTGGTCCACGCCGATAACCACTTCATTTGTATCGAACTGCTTTATTTCGGTAACCGGTAGATTGGTCTGTTCGTTGACTGTCCGCACAAGAGCGCCAGGGGGCGAGACTTGAGTAGGATCAGTTTTTACGATCATCTCGGTGCCGGGCGCGACTTGCGCTTGTACGCTGTGCGCAAGGCCGAGCGTAATGCCCGCCGACAGGCCCAGGGAACTTAGTAGTGTGGCATAGGCACGAAAGGTTCGCGTCATAAAGCGTCCTCGCTGTCAGTCCAGAGAGACTATACAGGCCGAAAACAGGCAAAGATAAGGCGCATTGGTACAGATGATCTGCGCAAGAAACATTTCAAATCAATGCTTTAACGCGTATCAAACCGCCTGCAGACCCAGCAGACTACTGCGGAGCCTTCAGTAATGCTTCGATATCGAGCATGCCCGCACCGCATGGCTTGCTGCTGCACTGGGTTTGTGTTCGAGGTATCGCCGAGGCTTTGAGCATCTTCTCGACGGCCTTGAAGCGATCAAAGCCCTGCAAGTTGCGCACGTCGGGGCGCTTTGCCAGCAGTAGCGCCACCGCTCCGGCCACGTGTGGTGCTGCCATAGAGGTGCCATTGTAGGACTCGTAGCCGCCTTTGATTACGCTCACGACGCCGATATTGTCGGGTGCGCCGTCTACGTTGTCGTCGCGGCCAAGATCACCCCCAGGCGCCATGACGTCGATTGTGCTGCCGAAGTTGGAGTATCGGTTCACCAACTCACCGGCCTGATCATTGGCGGCCACCGTAATCACATTCTTGCAGCTCGCTGGAAAATAGCCAGCCGCGTCCTTGGCGTCATTGCCGGCAGCCACAATCACAATGCTGCCATTCGCTGTTGCTTGATCTATCGCATCTTGGATTGTGGCAGAAACGTCGGTACACGGCTGGGCGCCGCCCAGACTCATATTGATGATGTCGGCTTTGTTGGGGTTTTGCGCCGCGCCAGGCACTGTTATGCCCGCCGCCCATAAAATACCCTTCGCGATATCCGGCGTTGTTCCTCCGCATCGTCCGAGGACGCGCACGGGAACGACTTTCACTTTCCAGGCCACGCCGGCAATACCTTTGCCGTCATTCGTTTTACCGGCCCCGACAGTGCCGGACACATGGCTGCCGTGCCAGGAATTCGGTATAGCACGATACTGCCAAGTGCCGCATTCGAATGCGGGCACTGCATCACCCGGATCGGTTGGATCAGCATCCCAACTGCTGGTGTTCCCGGCTACGGCCGTACTGGCGTCGTTCGCCATCCAGGGATCAGTAATGAAATCGAAGCCGCGGGCTCCAGGAGTTGCGCCTGAGGCCAAGTTTGGCGAACCCTTAAACTCAGGCTCATCGGGTAGGATGCCCGTATCGACAACGGCCACGACCACATCGCTTGAGCCTGTCGTTATGTCCCAAGCCTTCGGTAAATTTATACCGCCCCGCGACTGATTGGGACCGGCAGTTGTGGAGTAGTTCATGTAATGCCATTGGGTGGGGAACAAAGCGTCGTTCGGGACAATAAAGTGTTCGGCGATGTACACGGGCTCGGCCGCGGCAACGTCCGGCCGTTCTTTAAACGCCTTGACGGCTTCAAGCGTATTGGAAACGGCTTCCTCGGCGCTGCCGGTTGCCGTTACTCCGAATGCAGGTTTCAAACTTAAGACAAAAGTCCGTAATCCAATTTGCTCGGGTACCGCTGTCAAATTGTTGGCGGTTGCAGTTGCCAGATCCCTGGCGAGGAAATTCTTGACATCGGCTTCCGGTTTGAACTTTACCACGACCATATCCGGCATAATGCGGCCTTCGCGGCTGGTTTGGCCGGCAAAAGGGCTTTTGCCCGGAATGGCGACGTTGTCTTGCGCCGTCGCAGAAGGTGCTGCGACCGACATAACCACGGCTGGAACTATGAACGTGCGTGTCAAACTCATGGATCAGTCTCCCGCTGGATTATAAGGACTCATTGCTGCAGGAAACGCTGTCGTCGCCAGCGAAACCAGCCGCTACTGCTGCAGCCCGTGCGTCATTCAATGCGCCAACCGCATACTGTTGATCCGCAACCGCCAGTGCTTTTTTCACGGCATCGCCTGTTGCGTTGGCGGCAGCCAGGGCAATATCTGCTTTCAGTTTCTCCCTGTATGCGGCGCACCAAGATTTCTTGGCCGACGCGACAGCAGCGGATGTATCTGCGGGGAAGATGGCTTCGTTGGCGGCGCCTAAAATCTTTTCCTTACCGGAGGATAAGACCTCGGCGAGGAACTTCGCGGTCTTACTGCCATCTTTGGTTTCTGTCAGGCGTGCTTCAAGCAGCACAGGCATGTAGGTTTTGGGGGCGCTTGTGTTCGTTCTGCGCTTTCCTTCTTTCCAAGCCTGTAATGATGCGGCACTGATGCCCACGGTTTTCAAAGCGCCGGTGACGTCGCCATCCCGGCCTTTGGCAAAATCGCTCGTGTTCACGTTGGTTGTCATGGTCACGTTGCCGAATGATAATGCGGCGCGCGAAAGCGTTTCGCTATCGGGCTCTACGCCGGGCCCGTTGATCAGGAGCGTAAAGGCAAGACCGCGTTGGGTTTTGGCTGAGGACGTGCTTTTAAGTCTATTGACCAATAAGTAGCGGCTATGAACGCGGAAAGCCGTGCCATCATCGGAAAATTCCTGCTTAGCTTCGTAGAACATATTGATTGTCGTGGCGCCAATCTGATTCGCAGTGTTGAGTTCTGCAAGTATGGCGTCGGCGCTGGGGTGGGCGTTTTCATCAAGTACGTATGAGGTTTTTCCGTCTGCCGTGTTGACGGCTTTGTAGAGGCCCAGCCGGTTGGTAGCGTCCCGAACCGCCGGCAGAATGCCGCTGGGCTTCGCATCACTTTTAAAAGTGCCGGTAACAACAGTCATGCATGCGGTGTCGACGCGCCTGGCCAATGCTCCACTCGGAGCAAGAGCGTAGAGATCTAGCCTGAGTTTGCCGGCGCTGGTGAATTCCTGAGCTTTGGCAGCTTCCTCCAGGCTTTTGACTACGCCGTCGTAAACCTTGTTCAGTAAGAACGGTACGACCAGTTTTGCAAGGAAGGGCAGGAACGCGAACGCTGGTGCTGCGCCAGGCGGTGTTTCAGGCTCGCGGGTGATGATGCAATTCTCAGTCAGATACACCCGCGTCTCGACTTTGGGTTCTTCGGCACGAACGTCTTGCGCTAACAGCGATACCGCTGTGGTGATCAGCATTAATTTGCGGAACGACATAGACATGGACTCCCCCAGGGTTAGCGGTTGAACAAAACAATCTGCCGCGCAGTACCGGCGCGGGCGTTTTGCTGTCAGCTGTCAGTACCCTGGGGCGAATCTGTTATTGCCGGTTGGCAATCCGCGCCCTCAATTGAATAAGTAAACATTGCACAACTTTAGGTATTAGTGCAATGCGGAGCTGTGCCCTGAAATAAAAAGACAATAGTGAGAATCGGCGAATACTCGACACGCGCCGGGCTATCTAAAGATAAGCTTTATATTGCCTTCGAACCCTAAAACGTCACGCGCAGAGTGGCGCGGTAAGTGGCCGGGCCGAACTGATTGAACAGCCCGCTTTGGCTCTTCTGACCTGCCGCACCGTTCCCGCCAAATTGTAAAGCAAGCCCAGGAACGTCGACACCAGCGGCTTTTAGGCCGCCGGTGGCAACACAGACAAGTTTTTGCGGCTAAGGCCAGAGAGGTTCATCACCAGTTTGTTACGCGCAAAGCCCATGTGGTTGGCCAGCGACAGAATGCTGTTGCGCACAATCCTTTGAGGCGTGTTGCGCACGGTGGCGGCACTTGTCAGCCGGCCCGCCATCTTCAGGACAATGTCGGCGGCGGGGCGGCGCAACGTGCCATAGGCATCAAGATCCGCTTCGGGCCGTGTCCCCGTCAGCACGCCAGCCAACAGTTCGCCGAGCACGACGGCATCCACCAGACCGGTGTTCATGCCTTGCCCGCCGGCCGGGCTGTGCACGTGAGCCGCATCACCCATGATGAAGAAGCGCTCGCGCCGATAGGTTTCGGCTAGGCGGTGGTGGATATTAAAGCGCGAACTCCAGATGACGTCGTGCACCAGGCTTCGTGAGTACGCGGGCCCGCGTTCGTCGATCAGCGCCTGAACATCCGCTTTGGTGATATGCGCGGGCGCGTTGGTCACAGTGGCGACGATGCGATAGGCCCCTCCGGGGAGAGGAGCAACCACTACAAGTCCCGCGGGCGAGAAGAACAGCGACACTTCGCGCTGGTCCATGCACCAGTCCATCTTCACATCCGCCAGTACGAAAGTCTCGGGGTAGGCATCGCCTTCAAAGCCGATACCCGCTGCCTGACGCACGCCGCTGCGGAACCCATCGGCACCCACAACGTATTTGGCCTTCACGGTGGCAACCCCGTGAGCCGTGGCCAGAGTCGCGGTCACGCCATCACTGTGGTTTTGGAACGCGGTTGCGGTGATGCCGCGATGAACGATGCCGCCTGCCTCGGCCAACTTTTCAGCGAGCACGCGCTCGGTTACGTCCTGCGGCACCATCAGCAGGAACGGATAGGGCGAGGGCAGAGCGCTGAAATCAAGGTCCAGCAACGGCTGATCGCGGTCGCGGATGGCGAAGCGGTCAACCTTCAGGCCTTGTGCAATCAGGGTCTGGCTGACGCCCAGCTTCTCCAGACACTCGATGGTGTGGGCGTGCACGACTGCGGCGCGCGAGGTGTTCTCACCACGGTTGAGACGGTCGATGAGAACATGGGGTACGCCGGCGCGTTGCAGCGACAATGCCAAGGCAAGGCCGGTGGGTCCGGCGCCGACGATCAGAACTTCAGTGTGTTGCGGTAGCATAAGAGAATCTCCATATGTCAACAGTCGTTGACTTTCTAGAGGTTCGTGCTTGAAAAGTCAACAATCGTTGATAAAATAAAGTATGACCCAGAAAAAACCTGTAAAATCAAAGAAATCGGACCTGACCCGGGCGGCGATCTTGGCGGCAGCCAGGGAATTGTTCACCAGCCAAGGCTTCGACCACACCACCGTGCGCGATGTGGCGGCGAAAGCCAAAATCGATCCGGCCATGGTTATCCGCTACTTCGGCAGCAAGGATGAGCTTTTCGCCTTGGCTGTTGAGTTCGATTTGCGTTTGCCCGATCTGTCGAAGGTGCCGCGCGATGCGGTCGGTGCGACGCTGGCCGCGCATTATTTCGGGCTATGGGAAGGCGAGAACCGAAACCACGGCCTCCCGCTGCTCATGCGCTCGGCGGCGTCCAACGAATTTGCTGCGGCGAAAATGCGTGAAATGTTCGGCAAGCAGGTTGCGCCTGCCATCGCGGCTCTGGTGGGCCCGGCTCAGGCGGCGGCCTGCGCGGGCTTGGTGGCCAGCCAGCTTTTGGGTATGGCGTTCTGCCGCCACATCATCAAACTGCCGCCGGCTGTGGCTATGCCGCGCGACGCAATGATCAAGGCCCTGGGTCAGACGATCCAAAACTATATGCTGCCGAGGGGTATCAAACCGTCGGAACCCTAAAACGTCACACGCAGGGTGGCGCGGTAGGTGGCTGGGCCGAACTGGTTGAACAGGCCGCTGGGGCCCACAACGAACGGCCGTCCGCCGAACAGGTTGGATGTAAGCAGACGTAATTGCGCGCGCTGTCCGTCCCACAGGAAATTATAGCGCGCGCCGAAGGACATCATGATGAAGCCCTTGGGGCCGTAGGTGTTGCTGGGGTCAGCCGCGCGGCCGGCCTGCCAGGTCATGCGCGCATCAAAGGCCCAGCTAGGCAGGCCTGCAAACTTATGATCGATGCCGGCGAAGGCGAGCGAGGACGATACGCCGACAGGGCGCGTACTCACGATGCCCGCATCCACCAGTGCGCCCGACAGTGTGGGGTCCATCGCCATCACGCCCACCACGACGGATGTGGCCTCGGCCACCTTGCCCGTCAGCGAGCCCTCGACGCCGCGGTGGCGCACCTTGCCGACGAGGTCGAAGACGCCTGTGGGCGTCAGACCCGCCGTCAGCTTGGTGGTGTCGAAGCCCGAGACGCTCAAGGCCAATGCGGGCGTGATCTCGTGGCGCACGCCCAACTCGATCTCGCGCGCCACCACCGGAGGCAGCACATTGAACCGGTTGACGGCGTTCTGAGGCGCCGTGCCGCTTTCCTCGACGCCGCGCACGATATTCGCGAACAGCGTGGTGGTGTCGGTCACGCCGACGATCAGCGAAGCGTCGTATAGAATTTTCCGGTCCGTGCGCGATGTCACCACGCCCGCGGGTGGGCTAACGGTTTTCGTGTAGATCGAGTGATGCAGGCCCAGCTTGATCTCGGCCCGGTCGAAGTAAGTGCCGCTGTACCCGGCGCTGAGGATGGCCTGGTCGACGTCCGAGTTCAGTTCGCCCAAGGCCGGCGCCAGTACAGGCTCGGGTGGATAGACCGGGTTCTGAAGGTCGATGATGCCGATGTTCACCGGCGCGCGGTTGATCGACAGGGCGCGCGACAGGCGCCCGCGCACGGCGGTGCTGAGCACATGCGTGGCTTCGCCCGCCCCGAAGGCGCGTTGTAGCGTGGCCTCGCCCGTGAGCGAGCGGCCGTGCGCGCGGTCGGTGCGGATGAAGGTAACGGCGGCCGTGCGGTTGTCGGGCCGCAAAGCGACATTGGTGAATTCGGACGGCGCGCGCAGCGTGTCGGCATAATAGACAATCGTGTTCAAAGACCAGCCGGGCGCGAATTCGGTGTCGACCAGAAGGCCGGTGTTGATGCTGCGCCGGGTGACGTCGGCCCACGGCGCGCCGAAGTTTTCTTGCGGCGGCTTGGCCGGAATGTAGCGCCCGAGGGTGGAGAAAATAACGTCGCCGTTATAGCCCGCGTTTTCCAGCGACAGGATGGCGCGGATGCGCGTGGTGTCGGAGGGGCGCCACTGCGGAACGATCCCGCCATTGACCGAGTAGCCACCGGTACCGTTGGAAAACCGCGTGCGCGTGGCGATGGCGCCGCCCGCGATGCCGAAACGGCCGTTATCGTCGGCATAAGCGCCGTTGAACTCGGCGAACAGCGCCTCGCTTTCCTTGATGCCGGTGTGGACGTTCCAGGTCCGCGCGCCGGGTTTGGCGTCGCGCAGGCGGTAATCGACCACACCCGAGGGCGAGGGGTAGTTCTGGCGTGCGGCATTCACGCCCACTTTCACCGACACGCCGTCCAGGATGGCGTCGGGCAGGGCGAATTCGCGCAGGAAGTAGCGTCCCTCCAGGCGGTAGGCCCCGGTGGTGGCCAGATCGAACCCGCGTACCTGCGTTTCGTTGTACAGACCCACCTGTTCCTGGCCGACTCGTTCGCCAAACGCGTCACGCGCGCGCAAGGCCGCATTGTCGCCGGTGCCGGCCGACAGCGTCTGGGCTTGGGCAGTGTGATGCGCAAGGCAAAGCGCGCACAGCGCGCCGATGAGCGTTGTGGCCGGTAAAAGACGCAACAAATGAAAAGCCCCAATTCCTCGAACGTAAGGCGGACCTAGCATTTGAAACCAGGGCAGGCCAGCAGGAATAAAATTCCACTCACGGCGCGACCGGCGCGTGGCCGGTGTTACAGCGGCCACGTCACCTTCTGTGTTTCAAGGGCGCTCAGTTCATATACCGAGCCTTTCTTGTCGCCTTCAGCCACCAGCAGTTTCACGAACAAGTGATGCGGCCCCGTGCGCCACAGGTGGATGACCTTGCCGTGCGAGGTTTTCCAGACGAAGCGTTGGCACTCGAACGTGCCTGCGGGCGTGGTCACGCGTTCGGCGCCGTCGAAGCGCGCCTGGCCTTTGATCTGCTGGCCGTGGCCCAAGGTCGAACCGTTCCAGGTGTTCGACACTGTGTGGATCAGGATGCTCTGCCACTCTTTATGACTTGTATCGAGATAGCTCATTTTCCAGATGTCGTGAAAGATGGGATGAAAGCCCACGGTCATGCCTGGCGGCGCGTCGAACTCGGCTGTGTCGATCTCGCCGCTTTGCGGCCAGATCATCGATTGCAGTTTGTCGCCCGCCACGCGCCGCAACACGGTTCCATAGGCTTTGTTCTGGTAGAACAGCCGGCCCAGGGCCTCGATGGGTCGCCAGTCGGCGGCGACCAGCTGATTCACGTCGCGCAGCAAATCGCCCTTGGGTGAGCGCGTGAGCGTGCGCAAGGTGCGCGTGCCGTCCGGGTTGACGGTGAGGATAAAGCGCTCGTAATCGAACCGCTGGCCGTCGGGTTCGGTGAGGTCGATCCGCCCGGAATATATCTCGAAGCTCATGCGTTGCGTGCGATCTAGATAATGCGGGCTTGCTTCAGCCGCGCAATCTCGGCGGCGGACATTTTCAGAAGGCCCGACAAAATCGCTTCGTTGTGCGAACCAAGCTCGGGCCCGACCCAGCGGATATTGCCCGGTGTCTCGGACATGCGCGGGGCAACGTTCTGCATGGCCACCTCGCCGAAGAAGGGATGGGCCACCTTGGCGATGGTCTGCCGCGCCTTGTACTGCGCATCCGCGAACATTTCCGGGCCCCGGTAAGCCACGCCCGCCGGTACATCGTTGGCTTCCAGGCGCTTCAGGATTTCATCGGGCATCAGGGCTTTTGTCCACTGGCCGATAATGTCGTCGAGCAGCGCCAAATTTTTGCCGCGCGCGGTATGATCGACAAAGCGCGGATCGGTGGCCAGCTCAGGCTGGTCCATGGCCTTGGACAGGCGCTTGAACACCGAATCCTGGTTGCCCGAGATCATCACCAGCGCGCCGTCCTTGGCGGCGTAGATGTTCGATGGCGCGATGCCGGGCAGGATCGAGCCCGTGCGCTCGCGGATGTAGCCGGTCTGGTCGTACTCGATGACCAGCGATTCCATCATCGCCAGCACGGCTTCGTAAATGGCGCTGTCGACCACCTGGCCGCGCCCGGTCTTCTCGCGGGCGTACAGCGCCATGATGCCGCCGAGGCAGGCGTATGTAGCAGCCAGGGAGTCGCCGATGCTGATGCCGGCGCGCGCAGGCACGCGGTCCGGGTCGCCGATCACATAACGCAGGCCGCCCATAGCCTCGCCGATCTGGCCATAGCCAGGCCGCTTGGCATAAGGCCCGGTCTGGCCGTAGCCCGACACGCGGATCATCACCAGGCGCGGGTTCAGCTTCGACAGGGTGGCATAGTCCATGCCCCATTTTTCCAGGGTGCCGGGGCGGAAGTTCTCGATCAGTACGTCGCTTTTGGCGATGACCTGGCGGGCGATCTCCTGGCCTTCGGGTTGGCGCAGGTCCAGCGTCAGCGACTTCTTGTTGCGCGCGATCACCGACCACCACAGCGGCCGGCCGTCCTTCTTCTGCTGGCCCCATTCGCGCATGGGGTCGCCGATGCCCGGCGGTTCCACCTTGATCACTTCCGCGCCGAAATCGCCCATCAGTTGCCCGCAAAAGGGCCCGGCGATGAGCTGGCCCATCTCGACCACGCGAATGCCTTTCAGCGGGCCCGTTGCTGCTGTTTCGTCGTTCATACGTGCTGTTTACCAACGATAAGAAAGTCCCGCCGTGGCGGAATGACCGCCCAGGCGGTCGTTAAGGATGCCGGTCCAGGTCAGCCGAGCGGTTAAATCCGGGGTGATGTCCATACTGGCCCTGGCTTGGGTTTTCAACCAGCCGCGTTTCTCGGTCCGGCCACTGATCACGAAGGCGCTGCCGGGGAATCGAAATTCATCGGCCGAGGTCGCCCGGTCGTTGTCCTCCAGGTTCTGCGACCAGAAAGCGCCCACTGTCAGACGCACTGGCCCGGCGTCGGTTGCCGCGCGCGCACCCACGTCGGCGCGCCAGGAGGTATCGGTCTGCGCGCCAATATCCATGCCGCCGCTCTCACGGTAGGCCGCGGTTGTGGCGTGGGCGTAGGTCACCTGGGCCGCGGGGCCGAGCGACCAACCGCCCATATCGGCCGTGTAGCTGGCCTGGGCGAAGGCCACGTCGGCGTCGGTGTCGGGGGCGGCGGTAATGGTCTGCGGCGTGCCGTTGAAGCCGGTGCGGATGCGCGTCAGGTCGGCTTCACCGTTGCCGACCAAGCCGCCCAGACTCATGCGCCAGGGGCCCGCGGCATGTGACAAGTACATCCCGACACTGGTGTTGCTGATGTCCGCGTCGGCGACGCCCGTGGGGAAGAACGTATCGCCTTCCGCATGCGCGGCCATGAAGCCGATCCGCGTGCCGTCGGTGACGGCGAAATCCATTCCCGCCACGGCGCCCTTGACCTCGTAGTCAAAATGCCCGGCATCGAGCGTGGGGCCGCCTTCACCTGCGCGCGCGAACAGGCTGCCCCAGGCGCGCATGCTGCCTTGCGTGCCTTGTACATCGTCGTTCAGCCAGGGCGTGACCGCGCTGACCAGCGCATCGCCTGCCAGGATGTTCCAGGTCTGCAAGGATACGGATTGATCGCTGGAATAGGTGGCAAAGGCCGCCCGCGCTGTTTCTTCCGTCATCTGGTCGAGGATCGGGATCAGGCCGAACAGCCCGCCCACGTTGACGCGCGCGAAATCCAAAAAGCCCGCGACAGCCCGGGCCTCTGAACTCTGCGCCACCGAAGCGTAGGGAATACGCTGCAGGCTGACGATGACCGACGTGCCGGTCACCGTCGCGCTGGAGCGGATGAACGCCGGCCAGAGATCGGTCAGCTGACCGAAGCAAGGCGTGCCGGTGGTGGCGCCCGTATCATTGAGCGTGCCGGCGCACGCAGTTCCAGCAGCGTTGCGCAGGGACTGCGCGGTGATGATGGTATAGCTGGCCCCGTCGACGGGCGGGCTGATGCCGTTGCGCAAGTTCAAGACGCCGCCGCCCAAGGTGATGCGGCCCGTGGCCGACAGCAAATCGCCGAAGCCGGTGGCCAGCCGCGCCTCGACGCGCGATGTCGACGACAGTTCCACATCGCCCTGGACCGAGGTGACCTCCTGGCGCGCCGACGTGCCGCGGCCAATCACGATGCTGCCGTCGACACGCAGCAGCGTATTGCCAAACGTCGCGCCTGTTGCCGTTCCGGTGATCGTCAACGGACCGTACAAGTCAGCGTTGCGGCCCACGGTCATGCGCGGGGTGCGAAAGCCGGTGGCGTCAATGCGGCCTTCGCTGATCGTGATGGACTGCGCGGCTTCGACGAACCCGCCGGAGGTGGTGAGCGACCAGGTGCCGCCCAGGCGCTTTTCGATCACGTCGAAATTCAGGATCGGCGAATTCATCGTGGCGTTGCCTTCAAGGATCAGCGTGTCCACGCCCGCCACCGTACCGCGCAGGGTCCCGCGCAATGTCGTGGCAATCAGCCGGATGTTGCTGCCGGCATTGCCCAGCACGATATCGCCCTCGATGGTGCCGCTGCTGACCAGCGTCACAAAGCCGTCCGTCTGGGCGCGGATGGCCGCCGAGCCGATGCCGCGGATCGTCCCGTTGTTGGTGATCGTGGCCGACCCGCTGCCGATCACGATGCCGCCGCCCAGGATGCTTGCGGCCGAGGGCGCGCGGGCGGAAATCGTGCCGCCATTAACAAGAGTATTGTTGGCGCCGTTCAGCAGAACACCAGCGTAGTCGCCGGCGATGGTCCCGCTGTTGGCAATGGTGTTGCCGCCCACATCGGCGACTATGCCGATGCTGTCCTCGCCGTCGCGGGGCAGCACGGTGGGCAGGGTCGTGACGGTGCCGCCGTTGGTGATGACGTTGCCCGATCCGCGCAGCCGGATGCCCGACGAGGCAACGCCCGAGGCCGTGATGGCGCCGGTGTTGACGACGGTGTTGGATGCGCCCAGATCGAGCCCGAAACTGCCGGCCCCCCGCAGCACAATGCGGCCATCGTTGGTGACGGTGTTGGCGTTCTCGGCGACGATCCCCGATGCGCCGGCCCCGGCGATGTCGATCAAGCCCGATGCAGCGTTGACAAACGTGCCGCCATTGACTCCGATAAAGGCCGCACTGTCGGAGCTTGTGGTGCTGAACGTGCCGCGGTTGACGACGTTGAACCCGTCGGTGGTCAGGACGGCGAACGACACCTGGGAATCGGCCAGAATGATGCCGTCATTGGTCAACTGCAGGCCGCTGCCCGCCTCAAGGCCGATGGCGCAGTTGCCGCGCCCGGCGATCTGGCCCAGGTTGGTGACGCGCGCGTTCTGTCCCAGCCGCAGGCCCGCGCGGAATACCGGGCAAAAGGTGTCGGGGTTGCCGTCATACACGCTGTCGACCGCAGCCCCTGTTTCGATGCGCACGGTCAGCGCGTTGCCGCCCGTAAAGCCGTCCTGGTCGTTGCCGGCGCAATTCACCGTGCCGCCCGCCAGCACGCACTGGGCCTGGGCGGGGGCGCTTGCGCCCATCAGGCCGGCAGCGGTGGCCAGAACGGCGCCGCCCCAGAGCATCCATGATCGCAGACCCATTGCCGCACCCGCCCTGAAACCCCGGGCAGA
>JAEUKM010000331.1 GCA_016793085.1 Rhodospirillaceae bacterium | reverse complement strand
GGAAACAGCCCGCGATAGGCGGGCGGGCCAGGGTGGAAATTATAGGAGGGCGGCAGCACGCTTAAGATCGCCTCGGGCACGATCACGCCGCTGCCGAAACTGACAAGCCGCGTGCGTTTTAAATCGCCCGACAAAACATGCGACAGGTCCGCCAGCGTGGCCGCAAAGCCAGGCGCGGGCAGCCCGGCGTGCTGGACCACACGGGCCAGATCGTCCCGAAAAGCGTTGTCTGTCAGAAGGATCAGGTGCGAATTCATATCGACAGGCCGCAGTGCTTTCCTCCAAAACCGGCCTTGCCAGGGCCTGCTGAGGGGATTATGTCAGTGTCAAAGCGGACTAATTTAGTCCAAATTGAGAATCATTCTCAGGTGCGCCCATGAAGGCGTCCGCGAGGGCCGGTAAACATGTTTAAAGTCAACAAATTAACAGATTATGCGATGGTCGTCCTGATCGACGTCGCACGGTCTGATATCCGGCGCTCGGCCCACCAGATTGCCGCCCGCACCGGCCTGCCGCTGCCCACCGTGGCCAAGCTGATGAAAAGCCTGGGTAAGGCTGGGCTGGTGGCCTCGCACCGGGGTGCCGCCGGGGGGTACGCCTTAAGCCGTCCCCAAAGCCAGATCACCGTGGCCGACGTCATCCAGGCGGTGGAGGGGCCCATCGCGCTGACGGCCTGTGCCGACACCTCCGACCAGCACTGCGGCATGGAGCGCACATGCCTGGTGCAGGGAAAGTGGAACCGCGTCAACAAGGCGGTGCGCGCGGCCCTCACCGAAGTAACACTGGCCGAAATGATCGCCGATATCGACGCCTTCGGCATTAACGCCTTCCCGGCCGCGGCGCGTCCGCGTCCTGTGGTCTAGAGGTTTGTCATGGCAGCCCGCAGCGATACCGCCGCCGCCGTAAAGGACATCGAAGCCTACAAGTACGGCTTCGTCACCGACATTGAATCCGACCGTGCGCCGAAAGGCTTGAACGAGGATATCGTTCGTTTCATCTCGGCGAAGAAGAACGAACCCGCCTGGCTGCTGGAGTGGCGCCTGAAAGCATTCCGATATTGGCTGACGCTCGCCGACCTGGAGCCCGCCTGGGCCAAGCTGCATTACCCGAAAATCGACTACCAGGACGCCTACTACTATGCCGCGCCCAAGCAAAAGGCCGCGCTGAAAAGCATGGACGAGGTCGACCCGCAGTTGGTCGAGACTTACAAGAAGCTCGGCATTCCGCTTCTGGAACAGCAGATCATGTCGGGGGTCGCGGTCGATGCCGTGTTCGACAGCGTGTCGGTGGCGACCACCTACAAGAAAAAGCTGAACGAGCTGGGCGTGATTTTCTGCCCGATTTCGGAAGCGGTGCAGAAGCACCCCGAGCTGGTGCAGAAATACTTAGGCTCGGTCGTGCCTGTGGCCGACAACTTCTTCGCCACACTGAACAGCGCCGTGTTCACGGACGGATCCTTTGTCTACATCCCCAAGGGCCTGCGCTGCCCGATGGAGTTGTCCACCTACTTCCGCATCAACGAAAAGAACACCGGCCAGTTCGAGCGCACGCTGATCATCGCCGACGAAGGCTCATACGTTAGCTACCTGGAAGGCTGCACGGCGCCTCAGCGCGACGAAAATCAGCTTCACGCCGCCGTGGTGGAGCTGGTGGCGTTGGACGACGCCGAGATCAAGTATTCCACGGTGCAGAACTGGTTCCCCGGCGATAAGGACGGCAAGGGCGGCATCTACAACTTCGTCACCAAGCGCGGCGCCTGCCGGGGCAAGAATTCCAAGATCATGTGGACGCAGGTGGAAACCGGTTCGGCCATCACCTGGAAGTATCCAAGCTGCATCTTGCAGGGCGACAATTCGGTGGGCGAGTTCTACTCGGTTGCGATTACGAATAACCGCCAGCAGGCCGACACCGGCACCAAGATGATCCACATCGGCCGCAACACGCGCTCGAAGATCATCTCGAAAGGTATTTCGGCGGGCAAGTCCTCGAACACGTATCGCGGCCTCGTGCGCGTGCAGGGCAAGGCCGATGGTGCGCGCAACTACACCCAGTGCGACAGCTTGCTGATCGGCTCGGCCTGTGCGGCGCACACGGTGCCCTACATCGAGAACAGGAACCCCACCGCGCAGACCGAACACGAAGCCACCACCAGCAAGATCAGCGAGGACCAGCTGTTCTACTGCCTGCAGCGCGGCATGACCGAGGAAGAAGCCGTGTCGCTGATCGTCAACGGCTTCTGCAAGGAAGTGCTGCAAACGCTGCCCATGGAATTCGCCGTGGAAGCGCAGAAGCTGGTGGGCATCAGTTTAGAAGGTAGCGTGGGATGAGCAACACTCTCTACTCGTCATCCCGGACAAGCGGCGCACTTGCGACGCGCGATCCGGGATCCAGGGTTCAGGGCGCTGAAGTTAATGAAACGGATAAGGTGGATTCCCGCTTTCGCGGGAATGACGAAAACAAATGATCGAAATTAAAAATCTTCATGTATCAGTCCAGGGCAAAGAAATCCTGAAGGGGATTTCGCTGTCCATCAACGCGGGCGAAGTGCATGCCATTATGGGCCCCAACGGCACGGGCAAAAGCACGCTGTCCAACGTCATCGCGGGCCGCGAGGGCTACGAGATCACGCAAGGCTCGGTCACGTTCGCGGGTCAGGACCTGCTGGCGATGGAGCCCGATGCGCGGGCGCGGGCGGGTGTGTTCCTGGCCTTTCAGTATCCTGTCGAAATTCCCGGTGTTTCCACCTCGGCCTTCCTGAAAACCGCCATCAATGCCAAGCGCCGGGCCGAAGGTTTGAAGGAAATTGACGCTATGGAGTTCCTGAAGCTGGTGAAGGCCAAAACCAAGGCGCTGGGCATCGCCGACGACATGATCAAGCGGCCCTTGAACGTCGGCTTCTCGGGCGGCGAGAAGAAGCGCGCCGAAGTGCTGCAAATGACGTTGCTGGAACCGAAATTCGCCGTGCTGGATGAAACCGATTCCGGCCTTGATATCGACGCGCTGAAGGTCGTCTCGGACGGCGTGAACGCCCTGCGCGGCCCTGAGCGCGCGTTCCTTGTCATTACCCACTATCAGCGTCTGTTGAACTACATCGTGCCCGACCACGTGCACGTCATGACCGGCGGCAGGATCGTCGCTTCGGGCGGGCGTGAACTGGCGTTGGAACTTGAAGCCAACGGCTACGCGAAATACATGGCGGCGGCGTAAGGCAGGCATTGGTCATGGTTGCCACCGGTTTGCTCGATCACCCCTTCAAGGAGGCTTATGCGTCCAAGGCCGGCGCGTTGCCGGGGGCGACGCATGCCTGGGTGGACGGCCTGCGCCAGACGGCCCGCGCGCTGTTGAACACGGCGGGCCTGCCGGGGCCCAAGACCGAAGCCTTCATTTTCACGCCTGTATCCGACCTTGCGAAAATCCCGTTCATCCCGGCGGCGAGCGCCGATGATGTGGATGTGCGCGATGTGCCCTTGAACGTGCCGCGCATCGCCGGGGCTTCGCGGATCGTGCTGGTGAACGGCGTGCTGAATGCGGCGCTGTCTGATAACATCGCCGTTGAGGGTCTGCGTGTCGAGAGCCTGAAGCAGGTGCTTGCCCGCGATACACTCTCAGTGAAACCGCTGCTGGGCGGGCTGGCGGCCAGTGCATCGTTACCGCTGGTGGCGCTGAATACCGCCTACATGGCCGACGGCCTGGTGATCCGAGCGGGCAAAAACTTCGCCGGCGCCATGCTGCACGTTATTTCCATTGGTGCGGCCGGGGCCGAGCCCGTGGCGTTCCATCCCCGCAACCTCGTCGCCCTTGAGCCGGGCGCGCAACTGACGCTGATCGAAACGCACGTTGGATTACCCGGCCAAAACTATCTGACCAATCCGGTGACGGAAATCAGCCTGGCCGAGAACGCACGCCTGAAACGCTATGTCAGCGTCGCCGAGGATGATGACGCATTCCATTTCGCCACTACGTCCGTTGCGCTCTCCGCCCACAGCACGTTCAACGCCTTCCACGCAGGCTTGGGCGGCGGCAAGGTGCGCCAGGAAGTCCGCGCGGCGTTCTTGGGGACTGGTTCCTCAGCGATTGTAAACGGCGTTTATGCGCTATCGGGCAAGCAGCACCACGATTTCACGACCGCCATGGATCATGCCGTGCCGCACACCACCTCGTCGCAACTGGTGAAAGGTGTGGTGGACGGGCAATCCCGCGCCGTGTTCCAGGGCCGCGTGCTGGTGGACCGTGACGCCCAAAAGACCGACGCGCGCCAGCTTCATAAAGCCATGTTCCTGGCCAAGGGCCCGGCGGTAGACTGCAAGCCCGAACTGGAAATTTTCGCCGACGACGTGCAATGCGCCCACGGGGCCGCCACCGGCGAATTGGACGAGAATCATTTGTTCTACCTGATGGCGCGTGGCATCGACCGCGACACGGCGCGCGCGCTGCTGGTCTCGGGCTTCCTGGAAGACGTGCTGGAAAGCATCGGCGATGAGCAGGTGCGCGAAGCATTCAGTGCTTTAGTGCAAGGCTGGCTCAAACGCCGCGCGATGCGGAGGGCCGCATGACGCTCGCGCGCAAAGCCGTAAGTTCTGCGTTCGATGTGGAAGCCATCCGCAAGGATTTCCCCATCCTGTCGCGGCAGGTCCATAAGAAGCCGCTGGTGTTCCTGGACAGTGCGGCCTCGGCGCAGAAGCCGCGCCAGGTGATCGACGCCATGAGCCGCGCTTTTGAGGGCGAATACGCCAACGTACACCGCGGCGCATATTACTTAAGCGAACTGGCCACCACCAACTATGAAGCCGCGCGCGAGAAGGTCCGCGCGTTTATCAATGCCGCCGCCGTCAACGAAATCGTGTTCACCAAGGGCGCGACCGAGGCCATTAATCTGGTGGCCGCCAGCTACGGCCGCCTGGTCTTGAAGCCGGGTGATGAAATTGTGCTGACGGCCCTCGAGCATCACTCGAACATCGTGCCGTGGCAACTGATCCGCGATCAGACGGGGGCCGAGATTAAAGTGGTGCCGGTGAACCCCGACGGCAGCGTCAGCATGGATGCGTTCGCGCGAACGATTGGCCCGCGCACCAAAATCGTCGCCGTGGCGCATGTATCCAACGTGCTGGGCACGGTGCTGCCCATCGAGGCCATTGCTGACCTCGCCCACAATGTCGGCGCGAAGGTCCTGGTGGATGGTTGCCAGGGTATCGTGCACGCGCCGGTCGACGTGCAGGCCCTGGGCTGTGATTTCTACGCTTTCTCCGG